>JABIUG010000195.1 GCA_018700655.1 Rhodospirillaceae bacterium
ATGTCGGCGGCACTCAAGACGGAGATAGCAGGATGACGCAGTTCGAATGTGTTCTCGATGCCCATGCGGCGGTCGGCGAATGCCCGACCTGGCATGCCGGTGAACAGCGGCTCTACTGGATCGACTCTCCCACGGGGCGCATCAACCGGTTCGACCCGGTGACCGGCAAGAACGAAACCCGCGATCTCGGCTACCATATCGGGTCCTTTGCCTTTCGCAAGACCGGCGGCCTGATCGCAGCGACGCAACGCGGGTTCTGCTTTCTCGATTTCGACACCGGCCTTCTTGATCTGATCAGCGACCCTGAATCCGGACGCAACGATCTCACCATGAACGACGGCCGCGCAGGGCCCGGGGGCCAGTTCTTTGCCGGCTCCATGGGTTTCCCCATCCGGCTCGACCAGTTGGATGGAACCTTCTACCGGCTTGACGCCGACGGCACTGTGACGGCGCTGGTCGGTGGCATGGGAACCAGCAACGGCCTGGCGTTCAGTCCCGACGGCAAGACGCTCTACCATGCCGACAGCCTGCCTTGCGTCCAGACAATTTGGGCCTGGGACCACGACCCCGCATCAGGCGGAATCGAAAACCGCCGCGTCTTCGCGACCACTGAAGAATTAGCGGGGCGCCCGGACGGCGCCTGTGTCGACGCCGAAGGGTTCTACTGGTCAGCCAATGTCGACGGCTGGCAGGTCGTGCGATACGCGCCCGACGGCAGCATCGATCGCATCCTCGCCATCCCCGTCCAGAAACCCAGCATGCCCTGCTTCGGCGGACCGTACCTCGACATCCTCTACGTCACCTCCATCGGCAACGGCGGCTCCAGCCCGATGGCCGAGGGACAACCCCAGGCCGGCGGCATCTTTGCCTGCCAGCCTGGCGTTAAGGGCCTGCCCGAGCCGTTCTTCGCCGGTTAGACCGCCTCGTCGATCAGCCCCCGCAGCCGCGCGATGTGCTCGGGCAACGTGCCGCAACAACCGCCGACGATGCGGGCGCCGCCGTCGACCCAGTCCTTCACATTGGCGACATAGGCTTCGACGCTGAAATCGTGGCGGTGGCGGATCTTCTTCTGGCCGGGGTCAATCGGATGGAAGGTGTTGGCATAACCACCGGTCGGCGTACCAAGTGCCTTCAGGGCCGGCAGGCCGCGGGTGACGGCTTCGGGTGAACAGCAGTTGGCCAGGAAAACGCTGACCGGCTGATCGGCGACCGATGCGGCTGCCTCTGCAACAGTTGCGCCACCTTTCAGACAACCGTCGCTATTTTCATGCAGACTCCAGCCGATCCAGACCGGCTTGCCGGTCGCGGCGGCACCGATCGCGGCGGCGCGGGTCTCCTGGACGGTCGTGAGGGTCTCGGCAATGAAAAGATCGACATGGGGCGCCAGGAGCGCGGCCTGTTCCGTATAGAGCGCGATCAGGCGCTCTTCGGGTTCGACCGCATCGGGGGTGTAGCTGCCGGAAAGCGGCGGCAGGGAACCCGCGATCAGCACATCGCGTCCCTGGGCATCACGCGCCTTGTTGGCAAGTTCAGCGGCGTTGCGGTTGAGGTCCTCAAAGCGGTCTTCAATGCCGACATCACGCATGAAGGAGCGCACCACACCATAGGTGTTGGTGATGATGAGATCGGCGCCGGCAGCGATGAAGGCACGGTGCAGTTCTTCAACGGCCTCAGGCGTCTCGATCAGTGCGCGCCCGGACCAGAAAGGCGATCCCTTCTGGTGCAGGCCGCGCAGGGAGATCGCCTCACCCATGCCGCCGTCGGTCAACAAGGGCCGATCTTGGGGCAGGTCAATGGTCGGCATGCTCATCGTTGTCTCCCTATAGGTGCGCCGGACGATAACGCCACATCGACGGATCGAGAAGGTTTGCCCGGAGCAACTTCACACACGCACACGGAACCACCAAGTGTTCCGTGTGCATGTGATCCGCTCTAGCATGGCGCGAACCAGACGGAGACAGGACATGGCCGGCCCCTCAATGAAATCGCGCAAGGTGACCTACACTCTGTGGCTCTCCAGCCCGAATTACGCGGCAGTCGAAGCGGCCAAGCTGACAGGTTGCGACGGCATCACGCTTGATCTCGAACACGGTGTGTTTGATCGCACCGATATCGACCGGCTGATCCTGCTGGCGCGCGAGGCAGGCCTCCAATCCTTTACCCGCGTTGCCGAACCGACCCGGATATCGATCCAGCATTCGCTCGATTCCGGGGCTGGCGGCGTCATCATTCCCCATGTCGAGAATCTGGAACATGCTCGTGAGCTTGCCTCCTATGCCAAGTATCCCCCGATGGGTGATCGCAGCGTCGGCGGTGGCCGGACTTTCGGTTACGGCGGCACAGGCAAGGGCTTCTATGGCAAGGAAAACCGCCGGGTGCAGTGTTACCCGATGGTCGAGACCGTCGGTGCGCTGAACGATGTCGAAGTGATCCTGAAACTGCGCTCGGTCGATGGCATCTTCCTGGGCCCGGCCGATCTCAACATGGCGCGCGGACGCAAGGGCGCGTTCGGCCGCGCCGACACCGCAGATCGCAAGACCATTTCGGATGCCTGCATGGCAGCGGGCAAGGCATTCGGCATGAACGTCTATTCACGCGATGACATGAAGGCCTCACGCGAGATCGGCCTCACCTTCGCCGCGCTGACCGACGACATTACCGCCATGATCGACGGCGTCAGTCGCGCCGTCGGCGACGCCAAGAAGATCATCGGGCGTTGAAGGAGCACGCGGTGACCGGTTTCACCAACCGTGTCATCCCGGCCAGGGGAGCAAAGCGACCGCGAGCCGGGATCTCGAAAGATCGGCGTGACCCTCACGAGCAAGATCAAATCAGGTCGAGGCGGCCTGATATGATCTTGCTCTATTTCAAAGGTTTAGAGACCGATCCACAGCTCAGGTCGACCCGACCTGAGGCTGACCGGGCTCTCGAGGCCCCGGCTCAGGGCCGGGGTGACAACATTTGTTTGAGCCCTGCAGGAGTACGCTGACCATGGTTGATCTCGCACGCCACGTTCATGTCACCGGGCTTTTCGAGAAGATCGAAGAGGTCGAAGGCAAGCTCACGGCCAATGAGCTGGAGATGGTGCGCCATCTCAAGGAGAAGTACGAAGACCCCGGCCACAGCGATTTCGACGACGCCCACGTGCTCGAAGTCATCCTGCGCAATGTCGGTATCCGCAAGGGGTTCGAAATCGACGCCCGCAACCACACCCCGCGCACCATCGAGATGGAACGCAAGAAGGACTAGCCACCGTTTAGCGGCGCGCGACCATCCGAGCGGATTCAGCCACCTTTGAGCGGCGGCATCAGGGCGAGGTTGTCGCCATCCTGGAGAATCACTTCCATGCGCTTTGCGGTCGGCACGGCCTTGCCGTTGAGCGTGACGAGGTAACTGCCTTCGGGAAACCCCAGGCGATCCATCACGACCCTGGGCGTCAGCCCTTCGGGCAATTCGATCTCGGCACGGTTTTTCTCGCTGCCTGCCGGCAGGTGTTTGCCAAGCAGGCCGGCCGTCCTCACCAGAATCTTCATGCGGCGCGGCGGCTCGCATCCTGCGCGCAGGCAAGATAGGCCGACATGAACTGATGGGGATCTTCCATCAGCACGTCCTTCCACTTGCCAAGTGGCGTGCGGGTCTGGATCAGGCCGCGCAGCACACCAACATGCTGCGTGATGCCAAGGCCCAGAACGCCGACCATGACATCATCCTTGAAGCTGAGCCGCAGATACTTCGAGCGATCCTTGTCGGCCGAAACCGACTCATCGCCACCCTCGGTGCCATCCCACAATCCGTAGGAGGTCGAGATCAACCCCAGAGTGTTCAGCGTGTTCATCACCAGGCTGCCGCGATAGGCCGTGCGATTGCCGGCCATGTTGGTCGCGGCGATACGGCCATGTTCGCTGGCGGTGGGCTGAATCGCATGGACATCATGTTTGCCGGTCATGAGGTCGAAACCGGCGGCGACGTCACCGGCGGCATAGATATCGGGCAGGCTGGTTTCCATGTGCTCGTTGATCAGCACACCCATGTCGGTGTTGATGCCGCTGCCCTCGAGGAAACCCATGTTGGATTTGACGCCAGTGGCGCAGACCACGAGATCGGCGCCGATCGGGTCCTTGCCGTCGAGGTCGAGCGTCAACGTGCCGTCGGAATTCTCCGAAACACCCGTCACCCGGGTCGATGTCATGATGTTGACGCCCTGTTTGTTACACCAGGCCGAGATCATGTCGCCGCCGGTCTTGTCCATCATGCGCGCGACCATGCGGTCTTCCATCTCGATGACGGTGAGATTGACCTTTCGCGCGACCAGGGCTTCGAGAATGATGCAGCCGATGAAACCCGCCCCCATCAGCACGACGTTGTCGCCGGGCTTGGAGTTAGCGATGATTCCGCGCGCATCCTCAAGGGTCCAGCAGGACATCACCTTCTTGAGGTCCATACCGGCGATCAGCGGGCGCACCGGTGTCGCGCCGGTGGCCAGCAGAAGTTTGTCGTAACCCATCGAGCCGCCGCTCTCGAAGCTGAGCGATTTGGCACCGGCATCAATGCTGGCGACACGTTCGTGCTGCACGGCAATGCCGAGATTTTCGTAGTGGCCATCACTGTGGCGAAGGTGGGTGCCCTCCTCGGCGATATCCTCGGCCAGGAGATAGGGAATCGCCATGCGCGAATAGGGAGCCTCGGGTTCGCCCGATACCAGCGTGATATTGCCGCCATGGCCCCGGCGCGAAAGTGTTTCAGAAGCGATCACACCGGCAGGGCCGGCGCCAACGACAACATAACTCATGATCGTGTTCTCCCATCATCCGTCAAAAGACCGGCCGCTCCCATGTTCCGGAAGCGGCCGGCTTCGTAGTTTGGTCTTGCCCCGGCGCCGTCGAGGACGCCAGCACAAGCCGGCCGTTGAGAGTAAGGTCGTATCAGGTTGATTCAACCTGATACGTAAATCTTGCTCTCCACCTATAAATCAAAGACCGATCCACGGTCCATGTCGCCTCGACATGGACCGATCGGACCCTAGCCTAACTAGAGGCTCAGTCGTGCCAGCGTTTCGTTGCTCGGCTTGCCATCCTCGGTCCAGCCGCGAAGCTTGTAGTACTCCGGCAACATGACACTGAGCTCGTTGACCTTGCCTTCGGCGCTGCCGGAAGGAGCAGGCTCCTCGAGCATACGCTTGGGCAGTGTATCGTCGGCTCCGGTCTGACCCGCGCCCTGGTTGAACATACGCTCCAGGGTCCAGGTCCGTTCGCCGGACTCAACACAACGCTCCAGGGTCCATTCACCCGGAAGTGCCGCATCAAGCTGAGCCACGAAGTCTTCAGGACCCCAGCCCGAGGTCGTGAAGAGGCACAGGCCGGTGGAGTCGATCATCGACACCATGTCCTGGCTTTCCTTGACCGGCTGGGCTTTGCCCTTGCCCGAGACATCTTCCATGTCGGGGCCGAACACGTCGTGCTTGAGATGGCAGGCACCGCGGTTCGACGTGGCATAACCAAGCCCCATACCCTGCAGGGCACGGCTGTCGTAACCGGCGAATTCCATACCGCGCACACCCATGAACAGATCGGGGTGGCCGTATTTTGCGGTCAGGCGCTTGGAACCAAGTGCCAGTTCCTTGCCGAAACCTTCGCCCTTGCCGGTCTTTTCGGCCATGACGGTGAGCGCTTCAGCGTTGCCGAACTTGAGCTCGATGCCATCGGTCTGCTCAATCGTGAGCACACCCATTTCATAGAGCTCCATGGCGGCTGCCAGTGTCACGCCGAACGAGATCGGGTCCATACCGTGCTCGTTCATCAGGTAGTTGGCAAAGGTCAGGGCATCGACATCGTCAACACCCACAACCGGCCCGAAGGCATAAGCGGTTTCGTATTCGAGACCACCGGATGCATGCATGTATTCCGGGCGGTTCTTGATCGTGAAATGCTCGGGATCGATATGCGAGATGCGCCCACAGGCAATCGTGCAACCGAAACAGGCCTTGTTCGTGATCAGGTTGGTGTGACCGTTCTTGTTGGGCGTTGTCGTCGCGGCCGGATTGACCCCGTCGATACCCTTGAACTGGACTTCCTTGAAGTTGTTGGTCGGCAGACCGCCCCACTCCTGCATCATATCGATCATGGGATGGGTGCCGCCCTCGGTCAGTTCGGCACGCCCGCCACTCTCGGCCAGCTTGGCATGGGTTTCCTTGACCACAGCCATGAACTTGGTGGGGTTATGGGGCTTCACACCCTTGGTACCGTACGCCGCTACCGCCTTGAGGTTCTTCGAACCCATCACGGCGCCGACACCACAACGGCCAGCGGCGCGATGCAGGTCGTTGACGACGGCCGAGAACAACACACCATTCTCGCCGGCCTGGCCGATCGAGGCGATCTTGAGCTGCGGATTCTGGTGCTTCGTCTTGATCCAATCCTCCGTGTTCCACACGGTCGTGCCCCAGATCTCGTCTGCAGGCAGGATCTCGATATTGTCGTCGTCGATGTGGAGATAAACGGGCTTGTCAGCGCGTCCTTCGACCAGCAGAAGGTCGTAACCGGCATATTTGAGAAAAGCGCCAAACTTGCCACCGGAATTCGAGTCACCGATGCCATCGGTCAGCGGGCTCTTGCAGATCACCGCATAACGGCCACTGGTCGATGCCATCGTGCCGTTGAGCGGGCCGGTCGCGAAGATCAGCACGTTGTCGGGCCCCATGGCGTCAGCCTTGGGGTCCATGTTCTCCATCAGATACTTGGTGCCGAGGCCACGCTCTCCGATATAGGCGTTGGCCCATTCCATATTGAGCGGTTCAGCGACTGCGGTGCCCTTGGTCAGGTTGACGCGCAGGATTTGTCCTTGCCATGACATGGTTGGTTCTCCTCCTATCTAATCGCGTCAGGCGTTTGCCATCGGCTTGTTGTCGGTCGATTCAGCCCACTGTTGCATGCGCTCAAGACCGGTCCAGGCCGCATCGACGTAAACGATCGCGTCGGTCGGGCAGGCAACCGCACACTGCGGATCGCCATCGCAAAGGTCGCATTTGATGACCTTGCCGGTGTCGGGGTTGTAGTTCACCGTGCCGAACGGGCAGGCGATGGTGCAGACCTTGCAGCCGACACAGATGTCGTCTTTGACCTCTACTGCGCCGGTATCCTTGTTGCGCACGAGCGCTTCAACCGGGCAGGCATGCAGGCACCAAGCTTCGGCGCATTGCGTGCAAGTGTAGGGAACCGAGCGCTTGCCGTGCTCGAACTCGAAGATCTTGATCCGCGAGCGGGCGGGATTGAAGGTGCCTTCGTGTTCGAACGAGCAGGCCATCTCGCATTGGAGACAGCTGGTGCATTTGTCCGCATCGATCAGCAGCGATTTCTGCATGGTGAGCCTCTTTATCTGTGCGCCTAAAACCTTAGTCGGAGCATGGGTTTTGCGCGTCCCCCCCGTCCGATTCCGCGGCATCTTAGACAGGTAAATTCGGTCTGTGTAGGTTTCCTCGCTTGTTGCGAGTCGTTCTCACGATTGAAACAGCGCCGCGACGCCCAATTCGGCCTTCTTGCGCTCCCAGCCGGCGAGGTCGAGCTCGACGATGCCATAGCGCGCGATCAACACGTCGACCGTACCGCCCTTGGCCTGATGGTATTGCACCGGCACCCCTGGCGTGGCGATCACCATGAAGGCTTCACCGGCCTCGATGTGATCAAGCACCGCCTGTGCACCTGCCGGGCTGACGACGTGAAGCAGGCGGCCCCAGCCATGGGTGATGCTGCGCAAACCATAGAGTTCCATGGGCAATCTTGTGACGTTCAACGCAACCAATCGCAAGCTTCCAATAGAAAGCTATCGCCGATGTGAAGCGCCGTGCCATCGTGCCGGCCCGATTGACAAGGAGGGCTGCGATGCGCCCGGCACCGGCCTTTGCGGCCGCCATCCTGCTGACCACCGCACTGGGCTCGGTCCACGCCTTCAGTGTCTTCGTCGCACCGCTGGAAGATACCCTGGAGGCCGGACGTGACACGGTGAGCCTTGCCTACAGCATTGCCCTGCTCAGCATTACTGCGGCGGTGCTGTTTGGCCCCAGGGTCTGGCGTCTGGGTTCACCGGCCCTGATCGCGGCGCTGTCGTTTCTGCTCGCAGCCATCGGCATGGCGCTTGCCACGGTGCCATCAGTCTGGGCTCTTTATCTGGGCTATGGCCTGTTTTTCGGCCTGGCCAACGGCTCGGGCTACGGCTTTGCCCTGGTGATCGCAAGCCACGCCCTGCCTAACAACCGCGGCGTCGGCATGGGCGTTGTGACGGCGGTTTATGCAGTTGGTGCGATGATGGCGGCCTGGCTTTTCCGGGTCGGCAACGCTTCTGTTGGTCACGAAACGACCCTGCTGATCACCGCGGCCGTCTTTGCCCTGCTGGCACTTGTTGCCGCTTTCCTGCTCCACCATTCGCGCTTGATCATTGACTGGCCCGACCGTTCCTCGGGTTCGATCAAACAAAGCGGTGTCACGACACGCGAGATCGCCCTGCTCTGGGTCGGCTTTGGTGCGGGCGGCATGGCCGGTCTGATGGCTCTAGGCCATGCCGCCGAGATCGTGCGCTCGCACGGCGGGGCCGAGACCATCATCACGATCGGCGTCATGATCGTCACCGGGACCAACGCAGTCGGTGGTTTCGCGGCAGGCTGGCTTGCCGACCGTGGCCAGATCCGGCGCATGCTGCTGGGTCTGCCGGTGCTGGCCTTTGTTGCCCTGCTGGTGCTCGCGACCAATCCGGGGCCCCATAGCGCGATTGCCTTGCTCGCGCTGGTTCAGATCTCCTATGGCGGCATCATCGTGCTTTACGCAGTGGTGGTGACCCAGATGGCTGGACCGTCCTGGGGGCCGGTGATCTATGGCCGCATCTTTACCTGCTGGGGTGTGGTCGGCTTTGCCGGCCCATGGCTCGCCGGCTGGCTTTTCGAGGAGACCGGCGACTACACGCTTTCGTTCATCATCGCCGCCGGCATCGCCTGTTTCTCGACGATTGCTATCTGGTTTCTGCGCCAGCGGATCAGCGCATCAGGCGCAGGATCGGCCAAATCGAAGCAACCCGCCTGAATCGTTTCCCCGCAGCTTTGCTCAGGCTTCCTTGCGTGCGGTGAGTTGGGCGTGTGCGATCCGGGCGCGAAAGGCCAGGGACGTGATCCAGGCCGGCGGAAACCGCTGCAGTTCTTCATAAGCGGTCATGTCTGCGACCAGATCGGTATCGGCGCCGGCCGCCAGTTCGGCCACGGCACGCCCGGAGATCGTGCCTTTGGCGGCGCCGACGGCATTCTGGCAGACCGCCGCCCAGACACCATCGGCCAGCAAACCGCACTTTGGTACGTGATTGCGCGACATGCACAGAACCCCGCCCCAGGTGTGTTCGAACCCGACGTCGGGGATCATGGGGAATCGTTTCGCGAAGGTCTCGTGATGTTCACCCAGGATCCGGGCCTGGTCACCATCGGTGATCGTGAAATCCGGCCGGTAACGCAGGGAACGGCGGATCAGCAGGCGATGGTCCCTTGTGTAACGCATCGTCGTTCCACCCAGCGTCGAGGGGATCGTGCCCCAGTCACCCTCACCGCCCAGTGCGGCCTGCTCTGCGGTTGTCAGCGGCCGGGTCAGGCTGGCGAAGGTATGCATCGTCAGGAGCTGACGCTCGAGGAACCCGAATGCCGGGGTCCAGCCGTTGGTCGCCAGAATGACCTGCGACGTCGTGACCTTGCCGCCGGCGGTTTCCAGCGTCTTGGTCGCACCATCCTCAAAACCGGTGACAGCACTTTCCTCATAGATCTCGACGTTGCCCGGCAGGGAACGCGCCAGACCGGTCACCAGCGCCGCCGGCTGCATCAGGATGCAGCCCGGTGTGAAGAGGCCGTAGTCGAAGTAATCGGTGCCCAGATAGGCGGTCAGCCTGGCCTTGTCCCAGTGTTCGTTGGCCTCGCCCAGACCGGTCAGGCGTTGCGCCATGACCTCCAGGTTCTTTCGGCCCTGCCTGGTCGCTGCGACATGGACCTTGCCGCGATGGCTCCACTGGCAACGAATCTGGTGGCGTTCGACCAGTTCGGCCAGCCAGGCAATTGCCATGCGGTTGACCCTGATCTGGCGCAGATCGTGTTCGGGCTGCTCCTGCGAAAAATTATGGGGCAGATCGATCACGAAACCGGAGTTGCGCCCAGAAGCATTTTCGCCAATCCGCCCGGCCTCAAGCAGCACGATCCGGTCGTTCGGGCGCAATTCGCCCAGCCGCCGCGCGGCACCAAGCCCGGAGAAACCGCCGCCGACAATGACCCAGTCGGCCTTGCTCTCCCCCGAGAACACGCGCGCTGCCGGCTGCTCGCCCAAAACATTGAACCAGCCATTGGTGCGATCATTCTTCGGGAAAGAGTTAACTCGCATCGAAGTCGCCCCAGTCCATACGCCAAACAGTTAGACACCCGTCCCGGACGTAGTCAACGGCTCAGAGACTTATCGCCACGGCCAAGATGGAGCGGAAACGGCCAGTCAGCCCTTATGGACCGGCAGGCCGCGCTAACAGGGGCCGTTCAAGCTGCTCAAATTACCGCATTCGTTCAGGCTGCCGCCCAGTGTATCGAGCTGCAGTTCCAGAGCGTGGGCCACCGTCGCTGACAAAGCGGGATTATAGGTCACCGTGAGATCGCCGCCGATCCGGCGCAACGCCCTGAAATCAACCGCGCTGAGAACGTAATTGCTGGTGATCATCACATCACCGGCCACGACCTGCAGTGAGGGCGCCCCGAAACGTTCCAGGTCAGGACCGAATCGGATCCGAAGCGCACCGACACGTTGCAACCGTGGCAGTTCGACCGCTACCGCGTCGTAGCCGCGCAACAGGTCGAACTCTCCGCCCACGAACTGAAGTGATTCCAGGACGAACTTCTCGGGAAGCGGGTTGCTGTCGATCCTGAAATTACCGGATACGTAACGCAGGGATCCCAAGGGTTCATCTGATGGAATCGGCTGGTCGCCATCGACAAAAGCCACGCTGCCCGCGACGCATTCGGAGCCACGCAGCGCTTCGAGGGCCTGCCATGTTTCACCCAGACTCTCGGGTGCCAACCCGCGATCATCGTTGTTCCGTATCGTGAAGTTGGGTGGGTAAATCGAACGTTCGGCAAAAACCGCAACCATCGAACACGAGGAAAGCTCCGGATTGAAGCCAATCTCGAAGTCGATCGCACCAATTCTTGGCATGTCGATGGTGGCGAGAGTTTCGTTACGTTCGATGACGAACAAACCATGGACCGCCTCCAGCCTGGCGAAATCAAGCTTAGCAAGCCGGTGATTGCCGATCACCTCTATCCAACCTGGTGCCGTGCCGCCTCCTACGGCAAGGGACTCGACCGAGACAATCTGGTCGAACGGAAAAAACGCCAGCATCGGGTTTTCGAGCAGCAAAAGCTGATTCAGATGGGCGATGTCGCCGGTCACGACCAGCATGGGGGCATCGATGCTTCGCAGCGCGGGATGACCGCTGACCTCGATGGAAAAACCGACATGGCGCAGAGCGTGCAGGTCAAGAGCCTGGATATCACCATTTCTGGCGATCTGAACGAGCTCGGCGACCTCGCTCAAGCGAGACATAGTGACCGACTCCAGCGAAGGATTATCAAAGACGTAGAGGTGGTCCACGCGTTGAAGCGCAGGCAACGATGCCGTCTTGAGGTGATCGTTGAAAATGATGGCGACGCCGGCGGTGGTCTCCTCAAGAGCACGAACTGCACTTCTTTGAGGTTGTCGTTGTTTTCGATGTAGGTCCGTCGCGCCGAAGCGAGCTGTGAGCACACCGGCATACGTTCGAGGACCGCGTTGCCGACGACAGATATCCCGTCAACCCGGCCCAGCCGGTCCAGCCCCGCCATGTCGCGCAGTGCCGGATTATCCCACACCGAGAGGTCGCCTATCACAAGGGCGAGGGACTCCAGAGCCATGTCAGCGAGGCGTGTGTTTTCGAGGATCGAAAGGTAACCGCCGACCGCCTCCAGGCGTTGCATCGGCGCCAGGGTCGACAGCACCGCATTTTAGGCAATGCGAAGATTGCCCTCGACTTCATGCAGGCATCGGAAGCCCGAGACATCGTCGATGTCGGCGCCGCTAATCGTAAGGTTGCCCTCGACGGCCCAGATCGGTTTTCACGATAGGGTTCCAGATCGGCCTGCGATGCGATCACCAGATCGCCTTCAAAGCGCATGTCCTCGGAACACTCGAGCGCTGCCGCCGGCAATGCCAACAGCCACAAGGCCGATACCAACACGCCGCCGGCACACCATCTGCGTGGCATGATCCCAATCCCCCGTACAACCCATGGCAGTATAACGCATCGCCAGCCAATCACGCAGACCAGCGCTCACACGTGCAGGATGGCGGGAGAAAAGTGAGCCCGACGGGCGCGCTCAGCCTTTGGGCTTGGGCGCAACCGGAGTGTGCTGGACAGTGCTGGAGCCCGCCTTCGAAGCGGTGACAGGTGCGACAGCAAAGAAAAACTTGGCCGGTGCCGTTGCGACATAGGCCATCTCCGTGCCGGCAGGCAGCCACATGATGTCGCCGGGGCCAACCTCGTGAATGCCTTCAGCCGTGTGGATTTCCATCACGCCTTCGATGCCGCAGATGATCTCGTCATAAGTGACGGTCCAGGGAATGTTGCAGTTCTCGAAGACGCCGATGCCGCCGCCCAGCTTGTCGCTGACCGCACAGTTCACGGTCGCCACGACATTGCCGCCGCTGCCGCCGGCTACCGTCAGGTCGAGGTCGTTGCCCCGGTACATCTTTGCGTCACTCATGATCGTCTCCAAATAGGTGTGTCGCGATGGACGTTAGAGAGGCTCCGCAGACAGGTCCAGCCTTTGCGTAGTCAGATCAGTCAGGCACAGTGCCCGCAACGATCTCTAGGAATCCCTATCCAGACCCGACCGCATCTGGATCAGGTTCGTGCCACCTGAAACGTGCCTCGCCCTCGATGCATGTGTCCGCTATGCGCGGCGCTCCCTTGAGCATTAGATAATCCACGACCTGATTGCCCTTGAGGTAAACCAAC
>JABIUG010000196.1 GCA_018700655.1 Rhodospirillaceae bacterium
CCGGTCGCCTAGGCCGCCGGCCTCAAGACCATGGAAATCCTGCGCAGACCAGGCGTCTACGAGCATCTGCGCGAGTGTGGCCAGACCATCATGACGGCCATGGCTGAGCATCTATCGGAAGCCGGCATCACGCACCAGATCGTCGGCGATCCCGTGCTGTTCGATGTCGTTTTCACAGATCAGCCGATCGCCAACTACCGTGATGTTCTCAAGGCAGATTCCGCAATCACCGCGCGTTTCAACGCGCTGTTGCGCGAAAAGGGCATCCTGAAGACGCCAGGCAAGGTCTATCCCTCATTGACGCTTGATGACGACGACATGGTCCAGACGATCGATGCGATCGCCGAGGCAGCCAGAAAACTCTAGGCTGAACCGCCTCAGCCGCGGCCTTCGGTAAAGACAGCGCGTTCCACTTCGACGGGATTGGCGATCTCGACCCAATCACAGCCAAAGTTCCCGGCCTGAAGCTTTGACCAGGAACGGATTTCTGTCAGGGCGTGTTTGCGGCCCAGACCTGCCGAAACGACATCGCTGATCGCCAACATCTTCTTCTCGCCGCTCTCCTGGCGAACACTGAAGCGAAACAGTGCGTGGATGTAACCACGACGATCCGTCACGATGGCCCAGCCGTCATGCTCACGCCCGCGCGATTGCTCAACAGTTGCCTGCCATGCCTCAAGCGAGATGTGGTCATCATGCAAACTGGCCAGCGCATAAGCCTGAAGCACGTTATCCTGCGACAATGGCTCGACCCGGAAGGATCGCTGGTTGCCAAAATCTGGTTCCACCAATTGGCCCATGGCCCAATCATGCGCATGGCCACCTGCGCGACCTTGATTCAGGTCAAGCAATCGACCATAGACAGGGTGGAATCCATTGAAGTGGCGAGAAAAAGACAAACATCTCTATTAGGGTTGCAGTCTTTCATCCCGGCACCTCCGAACAGGAGAGGTAATGTCTCGTTTCCAGATTCTTCCCGAGGCGGTCGAAGGCAATGACACGACGTTGATGCCGTGCGCTGCCTGTGACGTGCGCGAGATGACGATCTGCTCTGTTTTGGGTGGCCATGAGCTTGACCGTCTGGCCCAGATTGTCGCCCGGGTGCCGGTCGCAGCAGGGCAGACCATCTTTCAAGAAGGCGATGACGCCGAGCATGTCTACAACATCGTCAGCGGCTCAGTGCGTTTGTTCAAGCTGCTGCCCGATGGCCGGCGTCAGATTACCGGATTTCTCTTCGACTCCGACTTTCTCGGCCTGGCGCTCAAGCAGCACTACGCCTACAGCGCAGAGGCCGTCAGCCCGACCGTTGTCTGCCGATTCCCGCGGGGCAAGCTGGAACGCCTGTTCGACGATTTACCCAAGCTGGAAAAGCGCCTGTTGGACGAAGCTTCCAACGAATTGATTGCCGCCCAGGATCAGATGCTGTTGCTGGGGCGCAAGACGGCTGCCGAGCGGCTGTCATCCTTCCTGTTTGCACTGGCGCGGCGACAGAACAATCGCCATGTCGAGCTCGAAATGACACGGACCGATATCGCCGATTACCTGGGCCTCACAATCGAGACCGTCAGCCGGACCTTCACCAAACTGCGCAAGCTTGACATCATCGATACGCCCGATGCCCACAGCGTCGTGATCAAGGATGCATCCGTGCTGAAAGATATGGCAGAGGGCGAATAGCCCCGTCCCGGAATGTTGGTCTAGTCGTCGTGCAGGATACGCTCGGCGGCGCCGTCGAGGTCCTCATACTGACTCGAACGCAGAGTCCAGAGAAACGCGCACAACGCCAGCAATCCCAAACCAAGTGCGATGGGGGTGAGCACGACAAGCCCGCTCATGTTTTCCTCCATGCCAGGCGAAGCGCATTGCACACGACCGTCAGGGATGACCCCGACATGGCCAATGCCGCAAGCAGAGGTGTGACGAAACCGGCAATCGCCAAGGGCACCATGACAACGTTGTAGGCCAGCGACAAGCCGAAGTTCTGACGCACCAGGCGACGGGCGCGTCGCGCCGTCTTCAGGGCCAGCACCACCGGTGCCAACAACCCACCCTGGAACACCGCATCGGCAGCGTTCTGGCTGATGTCGGCAGCACTTCCCGGCGACAGCGAAACATGGGCCGCCGCCAGAGCCGGTGCGTCATTGAGGCCGTCACCGACAAACAGGACGCGATGGCCCTGTGATGCGAGTTGTTCGAGCCGGGAACACTTGTCGGCGGGTTTCTGGCCGGCACGCCAGGCCTGAATGCCCAGGGAATCAGCTACCGCGCCAGTCGCGGAAGGCCGGTCGCCCGAAAGTATCTCGACCCGCAGGCCCAGTGCCTGCAGTTCCTGCAACACCGCGGCTGCATCCGGTCGAACACGGTCGCTGAAGGCAAAACGAACCGTGACTCCATCCTCGCGACGAAGCCACATCTCGAGTGCGACCTCGTCATCGTCGGTTTCGATGCCGCACCAGGCCCGGCTTCCCAGACGAATCAGGCCGCATTCAAGTCCCCTGCCCGGCATCTCTGTGACACCCTCCCGCAGGCCGACCTTGCCACCTGCGCCACGCACAAGGGCCACCGCTAGGGGATGCCGGCTGGCGGCAGCAAGCGAGGCAGCCAATACTAGGTCATCTGTCTGAATTGTGTCACCGTTGATCAGTTCCGGACGACCTTCCGTCAGGGTTCCGGTCTTGTCGAAGACGACGGTGTCGACCACGGCCAACCGCTCGAGTGCGGTCGCGTTCTTGAGTAGCACCCCGGCCTGCATCAGGCGTCCGCTGGCCACGACCTGGACCGCCGGAACAGCAAGGCCCAGGGCACAGGGGCAGGTCACGATCAAAACGGCAACCGCGATCAGCAGAGCCGGCTGCCAGGCCACGCCACCCAGAATGATCCAGCCCAGAAAAGCGCCCGCAGCCAAACCATGAACAGCGGGCGCGTAGATCCCGGCCAGCCGATCGGCCAACGCGACGTAGCGCGAACGTTTCTGTTCGGCAGCCTCGACCAGACGCACGATCTCGGCCAGCACGGTGTTGTCGCCGGTCGCCGTTGCCCGCACGGTCAGCGGTGCACTGGTGTTCAACGCGCCTGCCAGCACGGCATCGCCAGGCCC
>JABIUG010000197.1 GCA_018700655.1 Rhodospirillaceae bacterium
ACACGTCGCCCTGCAGGCCCAGAACCACCAGAACAGCGGCAATCGCCACTGCGTGGAAGGTCGCCGTGAAGACAACCAGCATGTTGTTGAGGTTGCCTTGGACAAAGGTGATGCGCATCAGCTCGGCATAGTGTTTCGACCATCGCTCAAACGCGCTGTGCTCGGCACCGGCGACACGGATTTTGGCAACGCCCGAAAGAAGCTGCAATACGACTGACTGGATGCGACCGGTCAGTTCCAGCATGTCACGATAGCGCGACAGGACCTTGCGCCCGATCAGGAAGGCGATGATCCCGTACACCAGCGCGGCAAAAGCCGAGACGGCCGCCAATCGCCAGTCGAAATAGATCATCAGACCAAGACTGAACGTGCCGATCACGCCATGGATCAGACTGGTGGTCACCGAGCCGGTCAGCAGTTGACGCATCGTGTTGATGCTCTGTGCCCGGTTGGCGAGGTCACCGACCGAGTGGCCGCGGAAGAAGCCTGCCTCCAGCTTCAGCAGGCGATCCCACACCGCAGCCTGCACCCGGTAGTCCATAGCGCCTTCGATGCGCAGCATCGACAGGCTCTGGACCAGGCCGAACCCCGCCATTGCCATACCTGTGATCACCAGCGCGGCGGTCAACACGTAGAGCTGATAGAGCTGGGAATCGGGTATGATCGGATCCATGATCCAGCCCGTGACAATCGGCGTGACGAGAGACAGGATGCCGCCCAGTATCACCATCCAGCCGACCAGCCAGACATCAAGGCCCAGCCCACGCACGCCGAACGCAGCGATGCGGCGTGCAGTGAGTTTTCCGGAGGGGAACGGGGCAAACAGGAACCAGCCGTCCTTGCCGTAGCGCCCGGCAGTCGCCGCCGTGATCGCCTCCGGCTCGGCGCTGGTATGACCGACTGCGGCATATCCGCCGCCACGCCGGGGAATAAGCGCCACCGGTACATCATCGTCAAGCCACGCCACCAGGGGGCCATGATCGGCGAGCCACCATTGTCCTGTCAGGGCAACGCGACGCGCCTGCAGGCCGGCGGCCGATGCCAGCGAATCCAGCGGGTCGGGACGTTCAAGCAGGCGTTTTTCCCGGTCCGGAGAGAGCACAAGGCTGCACCCCTGTACTTCCAGGACCCTGGCCATGGCCGAGCCCAGAGCACTTCGATCGTTGCCGGAGCGGAGAATGTTTCCGCGGCGAAAGACATTCAGCAGGCCGTGGAGGGCAGCATCAAAACGGTCCTCTTCGGCAGTTTCGCGTTGTTGGGCGAGGTTATGTTCCTGCTGGCCGGCACGCTCCAGCTTCACCGTCGTTATGCGCATGGCCAGCGCCAGCAGCCTGTCGAGGTCGCCTTCTACGTCTGCTTCACCCAGCCAGGACAACGTGTCGAGCAGGCGCGCCGTGCCGTCTGTGGCTGGGGCAAACCAGGCGCCCGCACAAAATGGCAGGCATTGCTTGCCCTGGGGTTCAATCTCGAAGCACCCGCTCATCTCGAAGGTCGTACCACCGGCCTGTAACCAGAGAAGGCGCCTGCCGGCAATGAGCGGTTCGCCTTCCTTCAAGGCGACATCGCCGGCCTCGTTTACGGTCTGGGCCGAGTAGGGCGCATGGCGCGCCATATCGGCGAACAGCGCCATGATGGACTCCCCAAGACCGCGCAGGCGCATATTGGCGGCCTCGACGTCTCCCTCGGCCGCGTCCTCGCCCGATACCGAGGTGGCGCGGTCGCGTTGCAGCAGCCCCAGCAGGCCGGCCCTGGACAATTTTGCCAACGAAGTGTTCGCGGTGGGCACTGCGATCAGTTGAAGTCCCGCGTCGGGCTCGGGAAGCCCGAACAGCGTGCCTCCGGCCGCAACTGTTGCAAGGTAATGCCTCTTTCCGATACCGGCTTCGGTCTCCAGGCTTTGGCGGTGCACCACGAAGAGATCAAGTGCACCATCGAGTACGACCCAGGTATCGCGCCCCTCAACATCGAACACGTCGCGACCGCTGCAGATATAGACCTGCTCTGAAAGGTTCAGCTCTTCAACGATGCTGCGGGCCGGCTGGATCCAGACGGAAGCCACCGCTTTCGCCAGGCCGCCGTCACCGAAGAGGAAATCGAGCCCGCTCACTGGGCACCGACCAGGGCAGCGTAAAAGCCCTTCATCTGCATCAGCTCATCGTGATTGCCACGCTCTACCGCCTTGCCCTTGTTCATTACGATGATTTCGTCGGCATCACGGATCGTGCTGAGACGGTGGGCCACGATGATGCAGGTGCAACCCCGGCGGCGCAGCGCAAGATCGATTTGTTGCTCGGTCAGGGGGTCGAGTGCGGAAGTCGCCTCGTCCAGGACAAGGATACTGGGATCGTGGACAAGCGCTCGCGCGATCTCCAGGCGTTGGCGCTGTCCGCCGCTGAAGTTCGTCCCTACTTCGGCCATCAAGCTCCTGTAGCCGCCGGGCCGTGAAGCCACGACCTCGTGGATCTGCGCGTCGCGTGCTGCCCGGAGAATCTGGTCATCGTCGACCGTGGAATCCCACATCGCCAGGTTGTCGGCAATCGAACCTTCGAAGAGCGCCGTGTCCTGGTCGACCGAAGAGAATGAACGCGAGGTCAGTTCACGCGGGATCGAGGTAAGAGGCATCCCGTCAAACAGAATATCGCCCGATTGCGGCTGATAAACCCCCAGAATCAGCTTCGCGAGTGTCGACTTGCCACTGCCCGAACCTCCTACAAGAGCAACCCGTTTGCCCGGCGTCAGGACAAGATCGAAGTTCTCGATCAGGGGAGGGTCGAGTGGACTGTAGCCAAAGCAGACATTCCGTATCTCGACATGACCCGAAAGCGTTGTGGCGTCGATCTCTTGTTTGTCGTCTGCCAGAAGCGGATCGCGCGGGTAGCGCAAGACATCATCGAGTCTGTTGAGATTGCCTTCGATCTCCTGGAGTTGTGCGCCAAATCCAACCAGGCTCTTGATCGGCCCGGTGACGTGAACCATCAGCGCCTGGAAGGCGACAAGGCCGCCGATGGTCAGGGTGCTGTGCATGACCAGCAGGGCGCCGCCACCCAGAACCAGCGCTGCTAACAGGCTGTCGAGCAGACCCGGTACACCGCTCAGCAACGTCGTCGCTTCAGACAGGCGTTGGTTCGTGTTGACGGTCTTCGTCTGATAGCCGGACCAGATCGAGAAAAACTCGGACTCGGTGCCGGATGCCTTGAGAGTCTCGATCGCCTGGAGGCCGGCCATCGCTGCGCCCTGCGATTTCGCCGTCTCGTTCAACAGCACATTGTTGAGATCCTTGCGACGGTGCTGGGCCAATTGCAAAGCAATCACGTTGCCCCCGGTCAGCACGAAGACCAGAAGGGTGAGCTGCCAACTAAACAGAAGCATCACGCCGCCGAAGAACACAATCATGATGCAGTGGATTACGGTCGTGGGCAGCGGACCGGCCAGCAGGGCGGCCAGCCTGTGACAGGACTGAACCCGGGATGCCACGTCGCCGACATAACGTTGGCTGTAGAAGATGACCGGCACGCAGAGAACGTGCCAGAAGAACTGTGCCGCCAGCGAGACAGCGAGCTTGGTCTGAACCAGCAGCAGATAACGTTGCTGCATCCAGGTCAGGATACCGGTCGTGATTCCGCTCAACACCAGACCGATCACCAGCGGCAGCAGCCAACCGCTGAAACCGCGTGTCAGAACATCGTCAACGAAGACCTTCAGAATCGTCGGCTGCACGATGCCCGGTATCACCAGCATCAGGCTGGCTGCCATGATGAAGGAGATAACAGTACGCGATCCCTTCAGGCGTGATCCCAGAGCATGGACCAGACTTCGTTTCTTGCCGCCTTTCTGAAAATCTGGCCCGGGTTCAAAGGTCAGGCAAACGCCGGTGAAACCCTGCTTGAACGCCTCCATATCAATGCGGCGAGGGCCACTTGCCGGGTCGTTGACATAAACACGATCACCCTTGATTCCCTCGATCACCAGGAAATGGTTGAAGTTCCAGAAGACGACGAAAGGCACGGGCATCGCGAGCGCCTCTTCGACCTCAACCTTGAGACCGGCCGCCTGCAGCCCATAACCTCGCGCGGCCTTGACGATGTTGCTGGCCTTGGCGCCATCGCGCGAAACCGAGCAGGTCACACGCAGCTCTTCCAGTGTCGCAATGCGCCCGAAATAGCCCAGAACAATGCCCAGCGCCGCGGCACCACATTCCACCGCTTCCATCTGCAACAGGGTCGGCGTGCGGACGCGCCGACCTTGCCGGCCCTTTGGAGCCCGCCCACCTGTTTCCTTGGTGTCTTCCTCGTCGAGAAGGGCTTCTGTCATTGATCTTCTGGCGTCGTCGGGTCGACCCAGGTCTGGACAATCGGGAGAAGCAGGCTGATGGGCAGGGCCTCGCGCACATTGACCTCCGCCGAGACGGTGGTGCCGCTGGTGATCTGTCCCGGCGGTCCGTACGATGAAGACCAGGCAAAGCCGCTGGCGGCATCCGGATCCAGATCGAGCTCGATGTAGACGACGATCGGCGCTCCTGCGCTCATCATCTGAGTGACCAGCGCTTCGTTGCCGAGCGTGGACATGAGGCCGGCCTCCGTCGCGGGCAAGGCGCCGACATAACTAACCTTGCCGTTGATCGATCCATAGATGTCACGCTCGACCGTGGTTGGCGTGACCTGTGCGCTCATGCCGACAACCAGTTTCTTGCCCTCCTGAATGGGGAAATAGCCCACCACATGAAGCCCGCCGCCGCGTTCCTCGATGACCGCGACCTGATCGCCGGCTTCAACATAGGCGCCCTGCTTGCCCGCGATTTGCACCACGGTTCCGTCCACCGGCGCAATGATGTCACGGCTCAGCTCGGTCGAGACACGAAGGTCCTTAAGGTTGTTGTCAGCCGCGAGCACCTGGCTTTCCAGGTCCTGAAGGTTGGTTCGCTGCTCATTCACGAACTCGACCTGTTGGGTCTGCAATGAGGAGATGTTGTTGGTGCTGTCGAGGATGTCCTGCTCGGCCGCGTGGATCGCGGTCATGGTGTCATCGACCTGCTGGCGCGTGACATAACCTTTTTCCAGGTCGGCCTGCTGGTCGCCATAGAGGGCGCGAAGATAAATCAGCTGTTCGTTGTTTGAGGCAATCTTGCTGCGCTGGGTTGCGACCTGCTGCTCCGTGTTGCTCAGACGTTCGGCGATGTCGGCGGCGCTGCTCTGCTGCAAACTCGCGTACTGGGCCTGGAGCTGATCCAGCACGCGTTGGGCGCTGGCGATCTGCGCGGTTTGATCGGGAAGCTGGATGATTCCGATCTTGTCGCCCGTTTTCACGGTATCACCGACCTTTACCGATAGTTCAGAGAAAGCGCCAGAACCCGTCGCGATCACGTCGTAATTGGAGCTGTCCTTGTACAAGAGGATGCCCATCCCGTCGGCCCGGAAGGGAATGCGCCCCAGGAAGGACCAGGCGACGACCGCAAGCAGGACGCAACCCAGAATGGATAGCGCCAGCCAACCGCGCGGCGATGACAGGTTCAACGCGGTATCGAGCTGTTCTGGGTCTCTCAGCTTCTTTAGCGCATCCTTGCGATAGAGGTCGCTGCCCGCCACTTTTTGCCTCCAAACCGAGGAGCAACGCAAGACCGTCAATTGGCCGGCGTTCTCCCCTGTCCCGCCGGGATAATATCATCAGCGACCGACAAAAAACACATGGGGCACCGTGGTTGAATAGCGCTGCGAAAACTGAACCCTGGCCGTCATGGGATGCCGATGGTTTCTGTTCCAGCTCTTAGTTCAGGCCTGATGCGCCCGGAAGCGACCTGCTGATAGAGGCTCTAGATCGCAGCGGTCACTGTGGGACACATGGCGCAGGCAGGGTGATCGCCCACAACGATGCCGTTGCTGGCGAACTCGGGCAGAAGGTCGGGAATGCAGCCGCCGGGCCGCGTGGTGATCCGTGCATCCTCGCCCAGCCATTGGGCCGAAATGGAGCGACGCCAGAGGCCAGCGGGCAGATCGCCGGAACCACCGTGGACGGTCATACCGTGAAACACCAGGACGTCGCCAGGATCCATGGGCCAGCGAAGGAACTCGTACCTGTCGCGATCCGCGCCGGAGAAGTTGGGGACCGTCATGAACTCGGCGTCGCCGACATCCATCTCGCCACCCAGATGATCCTGTGCAAAATGGGGTTTGGCGAGCGGACGATCCCACAGATGCGAGCCGCGAACGAACTCCAGTTCGGTACCCGCGGGTACCGGATCGAGGCAGGTCCAGATACTCAGTGCTTGCCTTCCCTCGGCGCACCAATAGGTCTGATCCTGGTGCCAGGGGGTGTGCGACTGCGTGCCCGGGGAACGCACGAAGATCGTAGTGTAAAAGGCACAGGCCGCCGCGAGGTCCATCATCCCGGCAGCGATCGATCCCAGCGGGGAGCCCAACATGTAACGTTCGAAATGCGGGTTGTGCGGCACCGTGACTGCATCGACAAAGAAGTGGTTGGCATCGTCGTTCACCCAGTCTCTCTTGCGCGCACTGGGTTCCTCGATATCGAGGGCAACACCTGCCTCCAGAACCCCGAGCCAGTGATCGTTCAGCACGCCTTTCAGCATCACGACACCGTCGCGGTTGTAGGCATCGACGTCTTTCTGAGAAACCGGGAACATTTCCGCATGCGTCATGCCAACCTCCCTTGGTCCAAACCACCGTTGGACAAGCCGATGATCCCGGAGGGGACCTCCGGATCCGGTTAGCACCGTATTCTTCCCGATTTTTGGTGACAACTTTTGAATAGGCGCAGGGAGTGGGTGCCTTCCATGCGTCGTTCTTCTGCCTGGTTCTCTGTAGCCTGCCGTGGAAGCGACGCTGGAAGCATTGCGGTCCACCATGGCACTGTGATGCGAGCGAAGAGACCCTGAAAGGAATTCGGCAGTGATCGACCGTCCCGGTATCGCGAAAATCTATCACGCCCAGTCGCTCGATGAAGTGCGCCAGGCTTATGACACCTGGGCCGAGACCTATGATGTGCAGGTCGTCGACGAATTCGGCTTCCGTGCCTACGAGTATGTCGTGGCGAGCGTGCGCGCCCATCTGGACGACGATGCACATCTTCTGGATGCCGGTTCCGGCAGCGGCATGGTCGGGTTGGCCGCACAGGCCGCCGGGCTGACCACGATTGACGCCATGGATCTCTCGGTCGGCATGCTTGAGAAGGCCAAAGCCCGCGGAATTTACCGCGATGTGCGGGTAGGTGTCCTTGGCGAGCCGCTCGACTACCTGACCGACAGCTATGACGCGGTCTTGAGCGCCGGCGTGTTTACGCCGGGCCATGCTCCACCGGAGGCATTTGTTGAGTTGGTGCGCGTGGTCAAGCCGGGCGGGCTAATCTGCTTCACTTTGTGCGATGACGTGACCCCACTCGGCTTCATCGAGGAAATGGAACGGCTGGCGTCGCAGGGTACATGGGAGCTGATCACGATGGGTGAGCCGTTTCAATCGATGCCGAACGGGCAACCGGAAATCGAACTCCGCATCTGGCTCTACCGCGTGTTGTGAACGCCTCGGGGTGAGGGCCGCGCCTTCTGTCCTTGCGGCCTCAGATGATCGCCTTTTCCAGGAACGGCCTGTTTTCCGCGATCCGGTCGTAGCCGAAGGGCGAAAGATCGAGCGTGCGGAATTCGCCATAGGTAAGCAGCTCGGATGTTCCCCGCCCCATTGCCGGGGATTGCTGGAAGCCATGACCGGAAAAACCATTCACGAAGATGAAGTTCTCGACCGTGTTGTGCGGACCCAGGATGGCGTTCTGATCGAGTGTGTTGAAGGCATAATGGCCGACCCAGGAATTGGTCAGCTTGATCGCCTCGAACTGCGGCACCCGGTGGGCGATCGCCGGCCAGATCTTGGTCTCCCAGATACTGTGATCTTCGACAAAGTCGTCATAGTCGACTGCGGGGTCGTCATCGGGGGGGCCACCGGCGAGGTAGAACTGGCCGTCGGTCCGCATGGTGACGCCGGTGGGGTCGATCGTCAGCGGCAGGTCGCGGTCGAGCGGTTGTTCGGCTGCGAAGATATAGGTGTAACGCTTGCGCGGCTCGACCGGAATTTCGATCCCCACCATACGTGAAGTCAGCACGGCGCGTGGTCCTGAGGCATTGACCACCGTGCCACAGGCGACGACTTCGCCCGATTCAAGCGTGACGCTTTCGACTTTTGACCCCGCGCTGTTGCGCGTCATGGCGACAACCCGGTTGGTGATATAGTCGACGCCCTTTTCACGGGCCGAACGTTTCCACCAATCGAACAGTGTGTTGCCGTCGAAGTATCCCTCGTCGATCAGGTTGTGACTGCCGATCACGATGTCATCCATGTTGTAGAATGGATACGCCGCCTTGATTTCTTCGGCGGTCAGAATTTTCGTGCCGGCACCACAGGATGCCTGGATTTTCTGGTTCTCGCACAGGACATCAGCGAAGGCTTTGTTGTCGGCCAGATACATATAGCCGAAGCTCCGGAGCATGACCTCGGGCACGCGTTCATCGCCGCCCATGTAGTCACGGAAGTTTTTTACGAATTCCGCGCCAAATTGCGAAATCCGAACGTTGATCGCGGCCGAGAACTGCTGACGGATGCAGCTGTTGGTGCGCGCGGTCGAGGTGAACTCGTAGGTCGGGTCCTTTTCGACCACCAGCACGGAACCGTCGAAATCAGGATTGTCGGTCAGGAACCAGGCCACCGAAGAACCCAGCATGGCACCACCGACGATCACCACATCATAACTCGACGTCCTCGGTACCGCCGAAATGCTGGACTGGTTCATCTGTCCTCTTCCCCGTGAAAACTTGTGAATGCGCTTCGTTACACAGAGTTAGAGCAACTTCACAGACCCCTTCGCAAGCCCCATGACGATGGATTTTCCTATCCGGCGAACTCGGGCTCGGGCAGGCCGTTGAATCCGGTTTCAATGGCAAACAGACCGCCTGACAGGGGTGCATCGGCAAGTTCGGACGCACTGAGGCCCGAAGTGGCAGAGGTGACATAGAGCGTCGCCAGGTCGGGCCCGCCGAACATGCAGCTTGTGACATTGGGTACGGGAAGCGTCACCGTGAGGTCGACCTCGCCGTCGGGCAGGTAACGTGTCAGACGTGCGGCCTCATAATGTGCGTTCCACAATCCGCCCTCGCTATCGACCGTCATGCCATCTGGAATGCCGGCATCGGGCCAGATTTCAGCGAACAGCTCCTGCGGCCCCAAGGCACCCGATGCGGAGTCCATGTCGTAGCTGTAGATCATGCCGGCCGTGCTGTCGGCGAGATAGAGCACGCTTCCGTCCGGGGCGAAGGCAGGTCCGTTGGCGAGCATCATGCCGCCAGCGGCCACGGTCGCCGTGCCGTCAGGATCGACACGGTAGAGTGTGCTGACCGGTTTGGTTTCGGAGACATGGTACGTGTTGATCCACAGGCGTCCCTGCCGGTCCGCCTTGGCGTCGTTGAAAAACACGCCGTCGCGGTCTTCGCGTGGGTCGGTGAGGGGCGTGAGTTCACCGTTCACGGGGTCGAGCAGGGCCAGGCCATCAGGTACGCCCAGAACGAAGCCGCCGTTGCAGCGTTGTATCAGCACGCCGATCTGACTGACATCGGCCAGCGGCAGGCGCTCGTTCTCACCGCTGTCGGGCCGGTAGCGGTAGATCGCCGGCAGATACATGTCGAACCAGTAGAGGCACGCATCGCGCACCGACCAGAACGGGCCTTCACCCAGTCCGGCAGCGATCTCGACAACGCACTCGATCTTCATGGTTGTGGCCCCCTTCCATTCCTTTCGAACACGCCGGCCACTATCGGGTCGCGGGGGGCTTGCAACAAGCTGCTGTGTTCAGGGCGAACCCCCGTTCAGCGGTCCAATCGCTTTAGATCGCGTTGCCGAAGATCGTCGATATCGCCGGCTGGCCGTTGGTGTGGCAATGCACGCCACCGCCCGAGGCCCAGGAACTCAGAGTCTCGATGATGTAGACGTCGCGGCCGGGGAAATACCCCTCGATCCGGGCCTTGGCCGCCGCGTCGGTTTCCGGGTTGTCGAAGCCCACGGTGATGACAAAGCCGTTGCCGACCAGCCAGTTCGTGTAGTTCGTGTCGAAGGTGTGACCGCGGTAGTTCACGGTGCCTTCGATAGGCTCGTGGATCACGGTGAAACCGGCCTCCTCGATCGTGGCGGCTGCGGCATCAAAGATCGCGTTCGTACCGTTGCCGGCGGCCTGGCACTGGGAATTTCCGGTGCAGTCGGCCACGACCACGGTGGTCGGGTTGATGAAACGTGCGATGCCGTCGATATGGCCGTTGGTCAGATCGCCCTCGGGCACGCCTTCGACAAAGACCACCTTGCTCACGCCGAAATGCTGCTTCAGGTCGGCTTCGGCCTGTTCGCGGGTGTAGCCGGGATTGCGCCGGGGGTCGCCGAGCGCGCTCCAGTTCAGGATCAACGTATCGATGCCGTTGAATTCCAGGTTTCCGCGTTCGTGCACGATATCGATGCGGTCGACCGGAAGGCCGGTGACTTCGCCGACTTCCGTGGGAACCCGGTTATCCAGGCCATAGGGGATGTCCTGGCCAAAGGCACCGCCCCAGGCGTCGAACTGCCAGTTCTGCAGCCGCATCTCGCCATCGGCGACGACATAGACCGGGCCGTTGTCGCGCATCCAGGCACTGTCGTTGCCGATATGATGCCACACGATGTTGGCATGATCGGGATTACCGCCGGCCCGTTCGATCGCCGAACGTGCATCGCCGCGAATGCTGCCCAAGGCATAGAGGATGTTGATCGTCTGGTAGCGGCTGATGATATCGACCATCTGGGCAAAGGTGCTTTCATGCTCCTTTTCGTACCGGCCGGGCCACTGCAGCCATGTTCCTGCCTGGGGCTCCCATTCGGCGGGAACGCGGATGGTCGAAGCTCCGTTACCGGAGGCGAGAGAAATGGTGGGACTCATGAGGGCTCCGCAGGCAAGGGTAGCGAGTTGTGTGAAACGGCGACGGTCGAGATCGGGAGCACTGGGCATGGTTTTCTTCCTCCGGGCCGCGCCTGGTCGAAGCGGCATTACGACGTTGGATCAGCATGCCTCATGGGAGGTTTGCTGGTGTCATCCAACATGGCCCCGGGTTTCTGTGACTTCCAACGCGAATTTCTCGACCTTTAGATCGAATTTCCTCATGTATCTCGGGATCAATTGTGCCGTTCGTGGAACGGCCGGCCGGTCTACGCGGCGGCAGCTTCCAGGACGCAGCCTTCCAGGGTGATGCGGTGCATCAGGCGGCGATGGCCGTGGTAGTCGTTGACTGCCAGATGCCAAGTCGCGCGGTTGTCCCAGATCGCCAGCGTGTTGTTGGCCCAGCCAAGGCGCAGGGTGAATTCGGGCTTGGTTGCCTGCTGGTAGAGGTAGTTCAGCAGCGCTGCGGATTCCTCATCGCTCCAGCCTTCGATCCGCAGGGTGAATTCCGGGTTCACATAAAGCGCGCTACGCCCTGACGTGGGATGGTGGATGACCATGGGATGGGTCGAGAACTGGTTGGCGCTATCGGCATTGGCAAAGACGCCCTTGAGTTCGTCACTGCTGAGTGCAGCTTCACCAAAGACATGGGCGCTGGAATGGACCGCGCGCAGGGTTGCGAGCGCGGCCTTGAGGCCGTCTGAAAGGCTCTCATATGCCGCATACATGCTGGCAAAGATCGTGTCGCCGCCGGTGGGAGGCACGTCGCGGGCATAGAGCAGCGAACCCAGTGCCGGTTCCGTGTCGTAAGAATGATCGGTATGCCATTCGCTCCCGATGTTGCTGGTCTGGCCCGGTTCCTTTCTGACTTCGGCAATATCGGGATGGCCTTCGACCGTGGGAAAGAAACGGTTGATGTTGATCCGCCCCAGAGCCTGGGCCACGGCGCGGTGCTGCTCGGGTGTCAGCAGCTGATCGCGAAAGACGATGACGCCGTTTTCACCAAGCGCGCCGAGCAGGGCCTGAGCTGTGTTGTCTCCAAACGGCTGTGCGAGATCGAGGCCGATGATCTCTGCACCAAGCGCTGTGCCCAGTGGTTTTACCTCAAAGCTCTCGGTCATGGCGGGCTCCTTCAGGCCTGGTGAATCATGATGAGGGACGGCCGAGCGGCATGATCCTCGTTCGGTCAGGCCAGGACAGCCTCGGCGACCTGTTTTGCGAAGTGGTGGGTGATGCGGTCCCAGTGCGGCGAAAAACGCCCGCCATCGAATGCCGGTGAGCGCCGGCTTTGCTGTAGTTCCTCGACCAGCCAGACATCCTCGTCGTTGAGCTTGCGATAGGCGTTGACGCTCTCGGTTCTGTCGGTCTCGAACTCGGGGCTAAGGGCATCGTGCGGCATGTAGAACTTGATGCGTTCACGGGTGCGGAACGGACCGTCGGGCATGAGGTGAAAGCAGGTCATCTGGTCACTGGAGAACACCAGAAGAAGATTGGGAAAGAGTGCCAGGTAGGTGAGCGTTTGCGTACTTTCCTCGCTCATGCCCGGCCAGCCCGGCATGTTCCCGCCATAGCCTGGCCGGCTCAGGGGTGCCGGTGCCCGCCCGATGCTGATGTTCCCTACGGTCTCGTGGCGGTAGGTCGTCATGGGCGTCGTGGCATCAAGCTCCTTGTGAATCCATTTCACATGGTAGGAATCGATGAAGTTCTCGACGATGAGCTTCCAGTTCGCATCGATCACATAATCGATGTTGTCGGTGTTGGGCCCCTCCCGGACCGCTCCATAAGGGGCGGCGGCTGCATCAAGATGACGGACGTGCTCGGCAAACTCGGGTGCCCTGCCGTCCAGGTTGATCATGATGGCATCACTCCACATGGCCGAGCGGATCGCGCGCAGGGAAGGCGGGTCGGCTTCCCGGGGCAGGCCGTCAGGATCGTCGGGCCCCAGAAAGTATGGCCGGCGCAGCAGCTTGCCGGTCTTGTCGAAGGTCCAGCAATGATAAGGGCAAGCCAGAACACGCTTGCCCTTGGCGGGCTCGCGCACCAGGCGCATGCCGCGGTGCGGGCAGACGTTGTGGAACACGCACACGGCATGGTCGTCGCCGCGGACCAGAAGAATGGAGAGATCGCCGAACCAGACCGGCGATACGTCACCGGGGTCGGGGATATCGGAGGCAAAACCGATGCAGAACCAGGTACGCGAGAACAGCTGTTCGCGCTCAAGATCGTAGAAGGCGTCTGATGTGAACGCACTGTTGGGAAGGCCGCGGGCATCTGCCGTGTCACTCAAGACCCGGTTCAGTGCCGCTAGGTCCGGTTCGGAGAGATCGTGACCGGATGCGTGCGTGGCTTCTGCTGTGTGCGATGTCATCGAAACACTCTCCCTCGGAGATCAGGCCTGGTGAATCGGCAACATGATACACGAGGGCCGTGTGGCATCGTGGAACAGCGTCTGGGTCGCGACCACGGGTTCTGAGCCCTGGCCGAAGGCTTCGCCGGTGTTGAGGTTGCGGTCGTAGCGGTTGAAGTTGCTCGATGAAATCTCGACACGCAGGCTGTGGCCGGGCGCCAGGACATAGCTGGTCGACCAGACGTCGATCTCCAGCGCATAAACCGCGCCCGGCTCCATCAGGTCGGCACGGTCCAGGCCGTTGCGATAGCGGCAACGCAGGATGCCGTCCTGGATCAGGTTGGAGCGGCCATCTTCGAAGACATCGACCAGCGCGACCGTGACATCGGTGTCGACCGCACTGCTGGTGAAATGGAGATGGGCAGTGATCGGGCCGGTGAGTTCCAGGCCATCGGCGAAAGGTTCACTGGTATAGACCAACACGTCCGGTCGAGCCGCGATCGGCTGGCGGTCGCCAATGCCGCCCGCCAGTGACCAGCAATCGAGCGCCAGGGTTTCGGTGATGGGGTCGGCCGGGTCGTAATCAAAGCTGTCATGGGCTTCGACGTCACCCGGGCCTTCCCATGAGAGTTCTCCATCCCCCGCTGCGGTGTTGGCGGACCCGGAACTGCGCAGATAGATCGGTGTCAGGGTCGTGCCCGTCGGTGGCCAGACATCGGCATCGCGCCATTCGTCACTGCCCAGGGTGTAGAAGTGGATCGGGCCTGATGCGCCAAAGCCGTTGTCGAGCCCCATCAGATAACGGTCGAAAAAGGCAGCAAACGCGTCCCAGCGCGCCGCACCGGTGCCGTCGGCCACGGGGAGAATTCCCACGCGGTGATTGAGGTCGGGCGTATTTTCGTGATCGCCGGGACCAATCAGCAGGTGCTGGTTTCCGGTAACCGCGTTGTTGGTTGCCATATAGCGCCAGTCGGCGATGGTCGGACCGAGATAGTTGTCGTACCAGCCGCCCCAGTGCAGCACCGGGATCGTGATGCTGTCGTAACCTTCCAGCACGGAGTGGTCTTCCCAGAAGGGCGAGGGCAGGGGATTGGCCATCAGTTCATCGAAGTAGCTCGAGGGCGCACCCGCAGCATTGGCCATCTCGGCCATCGGCAGATGCCAGTAGTCGAGTCCGGAAAGGTCCTGATAGGTCTGGTCAGTCATCGAGATCGCCCAGGTCCCGACCGTGTTTACCTGCAGGCAGCCGTAACGCATCGTCGCCTTGTAACGGTCCAGGCTGATATCACCCGGCGCAACACAAACTAGGGCCGGATGTCCTGAAACCGCGCCGGCATAACTTGTGAAGCCGAAATAACTCTCGCCCCACATGCCTACCCGACCGTTCGACCAGGACTGACCGGCGATCCAGTCGATCGTGTCATAGGCATCGGGAACTTCATTGGCTGCAAGGTTGGGTTCGAACAATCCTTCGGAATCCCACTTGCCGCGCACATCCTGAACCACCGCGGCGTAACCCTGGCGCACCCAGTGGTCGGCGATCACCGGCATGAAACAATAAGGCTCGGTCTTGCCATAGGGCATCCGGGTCAGAACAGCAGGGTAGGGGCCGTCGCCCTGGGGAAGATAAACATCGGTGGCCAGATGCGTGCCGTCGCGCATGGCAACTCTTTCGTCCGAAAGCACAGGTCCTGCTGCCACACGGTCCGCCAGGTTGGATGGGATGCGGTCATAGGCCGCGACGAGGTGTTTGTCCTTCTGGGCTTCGAGCCCGCCCGTCTGTTCTCCGAACATGACGTGTTTCCCTTGCAAGATCTCGTGACTGCTCGCCGTGGAGTATAGCGGTGATTGGCACCGTCATCCCAGCAGCGCGTGACACTGGCGACATTGTCTCATCGAGCGGAAAGCAGTTATCATCGTATGCAGCGCTCTAGCCTGAGCAGAGAAACCCATGAAATGTAAAGTTCAGAGCCGTCGTTCCGTCCTTTCGGCCGGAGCAGTGGGCATGGCCGGTGCCGTTGCCTCTACCCTGGGACCCGCCGTCCTTGCCTCGGAACCCGACGGCTTCACGTTACCCAGGGCCGACGTTGCAGCAGATAGCATCACACGAAAGGCCGCTGGCCTGCGACCCTACCGTGCGCCTGGTTTCCGCCTGGAACAGGAGCAACTGGGCGAAAAGACGATCATCCACAACTATGGTCATGGCGGCTGTGGCGTAACCCTGTCGTGGGGCACGTCGGCCATGGCGGTCGAACTGGCGCTGGCCACACCACACCGTCGCGCGGTGGTTCTGGGGTGTGGCGCAGTTGGTCTTGCCAGCGCCCGGCTGCTGCAGGACAACGGGTTCGAGGTGTCGATCGTTGCCAGGGATCTGCCTCCCAACACGACCTCCAATGTCGCAGCCGCCTTGTTCGGCGTGACGAGTGTCGTTGGAGATGACTATCGCGATGATCCGATTGTTGCCGAGCTCCAGCGTGCTGCGCGCTTTGCGCACCGCTATTTCCAGAATTTCGTCGGCGAACGTTATGGCGTCCACTGGCTCGACTTTTATCTGATTGGCGATCAGCCCCAATCCCAGCCTTGGGACTTTGCCATCACGCCGGAACTCTATCCGTTGACGCATTACGCGCCCGGAGAGCACCCGTTCCCCACGCCATACGCAAGCAGTCTGCCAACCATGATGATCGAGACCGGGGTTTACCTCCGTCAGATGCTGGATGATTTTCTCGTACGCGATGGCGTGGTCCAGGTCCGGTCGCTCGACAGCGCTGAGGAGCTTGCGGGACTTGAAGAGCCTTTGATCGTCAACTGCGCGGGACTTGGCAGCCGCGCGTTGTTTGGCGATGACGCATTGGTGCCGTTGAAAGGGCAGTTCTCACTGCTGATGCCTCAGCCTGAAATCACCTATGCCTATCTGGATGGCGCCCGGGATCTCTGCATGTTCCCGCGCAACGATGCGATCATCCTGGGAGGCAGCCATCAGGAAGATACATGGTCGCTCGAACCCGACGCGCAGATCGCTGCGGAGATTCTTCGAGGGCATCAGGAAATCGCAAACGGGATGCTCTGATTGCGGGTCACCAGACCTGTTCTGCCGAACGCGGTGTCATATCGACAGAGATGCCGTGGAAGGCACGGGTGGTGGCCTCGATCGCGGCACAGAGCGTTTCGGCCAGTTCCAGCGCGGCGAGAAGTTCGGTCCCGCAGTAATACGTCAGGTGCCGGGACGCGAGGTCGGTTTCACCGGCATCAAGCAGAACACGGGCGGTCTTCACGACATCGGGGTGGTCGGCGAGCAGGCGGCCTTCCACGGCTTCCCAGATTGTCGTGATCTCGGCCAGATAATCCTCGTGTCGCTGGAGGATGAGATAAAGCAGGCGTTTGAAAATCACGGTGGCAGAGCGCGTCGACTCGATACCCTGCGGCACCGTCGAAACGGAGCTCGCATCGTCATCGGTGGCGTGGCGATCGTTGAGGAAGCGGGCGTCTTCGCCGGTCGTGAGATAGCGGTGCTGGCGAAATTCCTCGGGTACCTCCGTGCAACCCATGAAAACCGGAACAAACGGTGCGGCAATCGCCCCGATCTGGGTATGCCAGATGTGCCTTAGTTCTGTGTGTTCGGGGTGATGGAGCTTCACGACCTGGCCGTAACCTGCCGTGTCTCCGGTCAGCTTTTCCGTGCGGATCGCCCACATCATGTCGGTGATGGAGATTTTCTCGGGCCGGGCGGCACGTCGGCGCATTTCTTCCTCGATCCAGGCGACGCCGTCCCAGCGCATCTTGCCGTCGCCATAGATCAGATTGGCATTAAACGACACGCCCTTGTCGGGTGACCACCAGCCTTCCTCGATCGCAACCGAGCGAAAGTTCGGGGCGTAAAGAAAGTCACCATGGTCGGGGTCGTCGACTGGAACCTCACCGATGTAGCCCGGCCGTGAGGCGCGGATATCGTCGGCGCCGATCCGTTCGGCGCACCACAATCCCTTGCCCCCGGCATATTCGATCACGACCCAGGCTTCATCGGGATCGGCGATGAAATGGGAGTTGCCGCCATAGGTCGAATAACCGTGGGCGGCGATCAGCGAGCCAATCAGTTCTACGCCTTCGCGAGCTGTCGTGGCCCGCTCCATCATGATGCGCGCGAGGTCGCTGTAGTTGGGTCCGGTCTGATCTTTCGGAGTCATATCGATCAGCGCCTGGCATGAGGTCGACCAGATATCACGCACCGCAACGCCGTGTTCGTTCAGCCCGCCATTGGTCAGCGGAGCCGGGACGCCCTTGTAGAAGCTGTAGCTGGTGCGGATGTGGCGGGCGGTCTCGGCAACCTGGGGAAGGGTGCTCATGACACCGGGCATATCGGCCTGGGGCGTCACGCCGACCGTGATCGTGGCATTGGCTGCATGGCGGGTTCGGGGCACGATTTCCAGCCAATGGCTCGACGGTTCGTCGCCATAACCGGCGATACAGGCGATGCCATCGGCGGTGTGGTTTTTGCCGACATAGATTGCATAACTCATGGGCGCCTCTTGCTGGTTGTCATCGGCAAACGCTTGTTGGTGCGCAATAGCAATTGTGATTGATCTGGGAGCATCGAGCCGCAGGTAACCGCTGATCTGTACCGCGAAGAACGTCGCCCCAAGCTTGGCAAATCAGGCGACCGAGTCCAATGGCATCGCACGTTCAATTCTGGCCAGTGCGTCAGGTGTGTTG
>JABIUG010000198.1 GCA_018700655.1 Rhodospirillaceae bacterium
ATCCCCACCCGGCGCGCGACATCATAGAAAAATACATCACAGGAACGCTTCAACGCTTCGGTCAGATTGACATCGCCATGGCCCCAACGACGCCAGCAATGGAAGGTGTGGTTGCCCAGTTCGTAGGTCCCGGGGCAATAAACCTCTTCTTCGGGCTGGATGATGCCGTCTTCCAGTGCAGCCAGCGCCACCATCATCTTGAAGGTCGAACCAGGAGGATATTGCCCCGCGATCGCCTTGTTGATCAGGGGTGACTTCGGATCGTTCAGAAGTGCCTGCCAGGCCTCGCTGGTGAGGCCGTAATTGAAGGCATTGGGATCGAACGCCGGCGAAGACACCAGCGCCAGGACGTCACCATTGAAGAGATCAAGGACCACCACGGACCCCGCCTGATCACCAATCTGGCGGGTGGCAAAGGCCTGCAGCCCCATGTCGATCGTGAGCTTGAGCTCCTCGCCAGGTTCGCCCTCGTCGCGTGAAATCTCGCGAATGACACGACCGAAGGCGTTGACCTCGACATTGCGCGTGCCTGCAGCACCCCGCAGGGTCTGCTCGAAGATCTTCTCGACACCATTCTTGCCGGTGCGGAAGCCGGGCAGTTCCAACAACCTGTCGCCGGTGAGTTCCGCTTCGGACACCGCACTGACATATCCGGTGACATGGGCTGCCAGATCTGCGTGGGGATAGTGTCGGCTCTGGCCTTCTTCGATCAGCACGCCAGGCAGTTCGGGAAGGTTGACCTCGACCCGAGTGACCTCGCGCCACGAAAGGTCTTCGCGCACGGTCACCGGGACAAAACCGCTGCGCCGGCTGGTTTCCTTGAGAACCCATCGGATGTCACGTTCGGAAAGTTCGATCAGCGTGCCGATGCTATCGAGGGTTTCGGCGACGCTTTCGGTCTGTTCGGAAACCAGGACAAGCTGATAGGTCGGCCGGTTGACCGCCATACCCTCTCCGAACCGGTCGGTGATCAAACCGCGCGAAGGTGGCAGCAGGCGGACATTGATGCGGTTGTCATCAGCCATAACCTGATAATCTGACGCTTCGAGCACCTGAAGTTTGTAGAGATTGGCAACCAGACCCGAGACGATCAGCAGCTGGCCGCCGGCAAGCACCAACGCGCGCCGGGTGAACTGTTTGCGTTGATCCATGTCCTGGCGCATCTCAGCCGCGCCCGAGCACCGGTGCACGTGGCATGGGAAGCAGAACCTGACAACGGGTCAGCAACCAGGCGATCGGCGGAAACATGACGATTGTCAGCCCCGCCTGAACCAGAACCCGCAGGATAGCCAGACCATCGAACAGATAGATCGATGCAATCAACCAACCCAGCAGGGAAGCGGGAAGCGCGATCAACGCAAAACCGAACCACAACACGCGAAACGGCTTGCCGATGAAATAACGCCGCTGGGCCAGCACGACACGCCTGACCACAATCAGAACAAGGGCCGTGATCCCGAGCGGCGCACCCATGACGATGTCAGCGACGAGACCAATTGCAAAGGCTGCGCCATAGGTCATCAGATCAGGCCGGTAGATCACCCAGAAAAACACGGCGATCACCCCGAGCTGGGGTATGACTTCGCCGATATGTCCGATGTAGAGCGGCGTTGCCGTGGCCAGCACAAGAATCATTCCGGTGAGCGGCGGTGCCAGCGCGATGATCGCCTGGCGCAGCTTGCGGACGAAACCTTCCATCACCAGAGCTGTCCTGTCGCGCCCGCCTCCCGTGTCGAGGGCAAGAGCCCCGGCAGGGCATAATCGAGCACCCGGACATGTTCGACACGGGCCGGATCGACAAAGGGTGTGACTTGCCAGGCGCCATCCTCGATCGCAGTCACGACACCGACCGGCAGCCCCGGTGGCAGCATACCGCCTTCGCCTGATGTCACGAGCCGCTCGCCGACAGCAATATCGGCGCCGTCGGCGACAAAGATCAGGGAAAGCACATCGGAGTTATCGCCTGCCAGAATGGCCGGGTCGCGGCTGGATTCGAGCGCAACCGGTATGCGGCTGTTGAGATCCGAAAGAAGCAGGATACGGGCGCTTCTGTTACCAACTTCCACGATTCTTCCCAGGATGCCATGCGAAGTGACGACGGCCTGGCCGACATCGACGCCGTCAATCGAACCGGCATTGATCAGGGCGGTACGCACGAAGGTCGCGCTCGACATGCCGATGATGCGCGCGGTGACAAAAGCATCGCGCGGCTCGGCCACCGTCGAAAGCATGTCGCGAAATTCATCGTTCTCGGCAGCAAGCTGGCGCGCGGTAGCCTGCCAGTGCAGCAGACGCTCGTTCTCATCACGCAAGCGGGAGTTTTCGTCATAGATATCGACAAAGTTGTCGATACGGGCAATCCCGGCATCGATCGCGGCCATCGGCCTGGACACGACTTCGATCACCGGCGCCAGAACATCAACGGTCTGGGTACGCACGGTCGAGACCGCGGGATGGTCGATACGGCTCATAACCATGAATCCGATCGCCAGGCCGGCAAACAGCAGAAAGGCAAAACGCTGGAATGCGCCGCCAAGGGAGAGCGCCATTTTCAGCATGCCTTGTCAGCCACCCGCGTTCCTCCAGGTCAAACCTAGAGCAAATCAGGCTCCTTCGAAATCGCTGTGCGATTGCGAAGGAGCCTGTGAAGTTGCTCTAACTCTATGAAACAGAACGGATTCACATGCTTGCACGCAACCACGAAGTGTTTTCGTGTAAGCATGATCCGCTCTAGTCGGATTCGCTGTAGAGGACATGCTTGAGGGTCTTGCGATCTTCCAGCACGTGCCCGGTTCCAAGTGCGACACATGAAAGCGGTTCGTCGCCGATCGAAACC
>JABIUG010000199.1 GCA_018700655.1 Rhodospirillaceae bacterium
GGAAGATGACCTCGTTCTGTGCCTGATCTCGGGTGGCGGATCGGCCCTTCTCGCGCTTCCGGCGGCCGGTGTCGCCCTGGAAGACAAAAAGAGCGTGACCAAGGCGTTGCTGCGTTCCGGCGCGACCATTCATGAGATGAATTGCGTGCGCAAACACCTCTCGTCGATCAAGGGCGGCAGGCTTGCTGCGGCTGCCGCACCGGCCCGGGTCCTGACGATGGCGATCTCCGACGTGCCCGGCGATGACATCTCGGTCATCGCATCGGGCCCCACCGTGGGCGATCCCAGCACACGCCATGACGCGTTGCGCCTGATTGAGCATTACGGCATCGAAGCGCCGTCATCAGTTCTGGCATGGCTGCAGAAAGAGGCGAGCGAGACACCAAGGCCTGGAGACCTCTCGATCGGGCGTTCCGAAGCCCTGGTTGTCGCCACGCCGCAGGATTCCCTCAACGCAGCCGCCGAACTTGCCCAAAGCCGTGGTGTGACACCGGTCGTTTTGGGCGACACGGTAGAAGGCGAATCACGCGACGTCGCTCTGGTGCATGCCGCAATCGCGCGCGAAATCTCGGCCCATGGCCGTCTGGCCACGCCTCCAGCCGTGATCCTTTCAGGCGGCGAAACCACCGTGACGCTCCGCGGTGAAGGCGGCAGCGGCGGGCGCAATCAGGAATTTCTCCTGGCCCTTGCCGTTGCCCTCGACGGTGCTCCCGGCATGCATGCTCTGGCCTGCGATACCGACGGCATTGACGGCTTCAGCCGAGCGGCCGGCGCGATTATCGATCCGGATACACTTTCTCGTGCCCGCAGTCTTGGCATCGAACCGCGCGATGCCCTTGCACGACAGGACAGCGGCGGCTTTTTTGCTGCGCTGGATGACGCAGTTATCACTGGCCCGACTCGAACCAATGTTAACGATTTCCATGCTATCTTGATCCTGTCTCGAAACTGAACACCGAGCCGTGAAAGTGGGGAGCATGCGACGCGACAGACAAGCCAAGATCGTGACAACGCTGGGGCCGGCAACGACATCGCCCGACGCCATCTCCGAACTGTTTCACGCTGGCGCCGATGTCTTCCGGCTCAACATGGGTCACGGCTCACACGACGACCATCGCAAACGGTATGACGTTCTGCGCGCTCTTGAACACAAAACCGGGCGTCCGATTGGTATCCTGGTTGACCTGCAGGGCCCGAAACTACGCATTGGACAGTTTGCCGAAGATTCGGTCGCGCTTGAACGTGGCCAGCACTTCAGGCTGGACCTGGACGAGACACCCGGCGATGCCACACGAGTCGGCATGCCCCACCCGGAAATTTTTGCTGCAATCGAGGCTGGCAGCCGAATTCTGCTCGACGACGGCAGGGTCGTGCTCGATGTCTTGCGTTGCGGCGAAGACTTCGCGGAAACAACGATTCACGCTGGCGACCGGCTCTCCAACAACAAGGGGCTCAACCTGCCCGGTCTCCAGCTCCCGATCGCTGCACTGACCGAAAAGGATCGCACCGATCTCGAGTTTGGCCTCGATCTGGGTGCCGACTGGATAGCGCTTTCCTTCGTCCAGCGCCCGGCCGATATCATCGAAGCGCGTGCTTTGATCCAGGGCCGTGCCGCCATCATGGCGAAGCTGGAGAAACCCTCGGCGATCGGTAGCCTCGACGAAATTGTCGAACTTGCCGATGGCATCATGGTGGCGCGCGGAGATCTGGGCGTCGAGATGAAACCCGAAGAGGTTCCGGGCCTGCAGAAACGTATCATCCGTGCCTGCCGCCGGGCGGGAAAACCGGTGATCGTGGCAACGCAGATGCTGGAATCGATGATCGAATCACCTACCCCGACCAGAGCCGAAGCATCCGATGTCGCGACAGCCGTTTATGACGGCGCCGATGCGCTGATGTTGTCGGGTGAAACGGCAGTCGGTGACTATCCGATCGAGACCGTCGCGATGATGGATCGCATCATGACGACGGTCGAACAGGATCCACTCTACGACACGCTTGCGACCGCTCCGGAAGCAACCAGTGCCGATGCGATCTCAGCTGCCGCACGTCAGGTCTCTCAGACCGTCGATGCCAGCGCGATCGTTGCTTATTCAGTCTCGGGCGCGACGACACTGCGTGCTTCCCGGGTGCGCCCCGATGTACCAATCCTCGGTCTGACGCCAAAAATTCAGTCAGCCCGACGCCTGGTCCTGGCCTGGGGTGTCCATTCAGTTCACACCCAGGATGCCAAGGATTTCGGCGATATGGTCCATCGCGCCTGCACCCTGGCCAGAGAAGAGAATTTCGCCGAGTCGGGCGACCGCATCATCATCACCGCCGGCGTCCCCTTCGGAACGCCAGGTGTCACCAACACGCTTAGAATTGCCTGGATCGACTAGAGCATCTTCATTCGCCCTAGATCGCTTCGCCCTCGACCTCGCGGGAGAGTTCTTCGACACGCTGACGGATGCTGGGCATGTGCGGGTTCTGCTCAAGCGCCTCACGGAACCAGAAGAGCGCAGATTCTGAATCATCACGTGCTGAATAGATCAGACCCAAACCCGACAGCGCGCCGAAATGCCTCGGCTCCAGCGCCAGCACTTCCATGCAATCGGCGATCGACTCGTCATAGCGACCAATCATGAAATATACCGTCGCGCGTTTGTTCCATGCTTCGGCAAATTCCGGAGCGACATCGATCAGGCGTGTGAACTGTCCGATCGCCTGCTGGAGGTCGCCGAGCTGCATGGCCCTCGTGCCGCCCTGCATCATGGCATTCAGTTCATCGTCATGGGCCTCGATCCAGATCAACCAGATGTAACTCTGCAACAGCTGGGCTTCAGCATCGTCATTGGTGTTGTGCAGTTGGACAAAGAGATCATCGAGACGCGGATCATCCTGGGCAGCGAGCCCCGGCAAGGACAGGCCGACCATCACCAAAGCGACGGTTGCGGCAGCAAGCAGTTGTTTGATCATCATGGTCAGACTGTAGGAAAGCGCCGGCGCCCTGCCAAGCACGCCCTGCTCAAGCCTGTGTGAGCACAAGAGCGGATCATGCCCACACGTCTTCATGGAGTTGGAGGCAACTTCCTGATTTGTTCCAGGCAGGAATCGAAAGAGCCGCGGCCCTGTGGCGCGCGGCCCTTTCTGGTGTAGTGCCTGGCATTCCGGACAACCCGGAGCCGGTAGCGCGGATCAGCAAGCGCACGGGCAGAACCCGACCGCCGCTTCACACTCTTGCGTTTGCGGGCCATGGCCGTTCTCCTTTTGGCTACATCCGAGGAAATGGCCTCTTCGGCAGCAAAACGCAAGTCTGCTCAGTCTTCGTCCAGCACCTGACCGAACATGATGCGGTGACCGTCCGGCGTCTGGACGATCATCTCGCGCATACCCCAGGGTTTGTCGACCGGCGCTGTGATTGCGCCACCTCTCTCCACGAATTCGGCGTGATAGGCTGCAACGTCACCAAGCACGACATAGGCGAAGTACTGGTGATCGCCCAGTTCGGACGGTGGAATGGCATCAGGGCATTCGCCCAGCATCAGCGAACAATCATCAAGGCTGAGATAGATCCAGCCTTCCGGTTCCAACCAGATCTCGAAACCCATGACATCGATCCACCACTTGGCCGTTGCCGCGACATCGGGCACGGCCAGGACGTGGTGTTGCATCATCACCATGGCTTTGCTCATCATCGCTTTCTCCCGCTGGTGCTAAGTGGTCAGACGTTCAGCACTTCAGGTTTGGGTCCGCCGGTTGCCCAATCGAGAAGTTCGACGGGATGGACCACGGGACGCGACGCACCACTGGCAATCTGCACCATGCAGCCGACATTGCCGGCGGCCACGACATCGGCACCGGTGCTGTCGATGTTGCTGCATTTACGTTCCAGCAGTCGCGTCGCGAGTTCCGACTGAAGCATGTTGTAGGTCCCGGCCGAACCGCAGCAGATATGGCCTTCGGGTATGTCTCTGACGTCAAATCCGGCGCGGCGCAGCAATGCGGCCGGCTCGGCAACGATCTTCTGACCGTGCTGCAGTGAACAGGGCGCGTGATAGGCAACGCTTGGTGCATCGGGCGGTGCTTCGCCCTCAACGAGCAGTTCGGCGACCAGTTCGGAGATATCGCGCGCCTTGTCCGAGACTGCTTTTGCACGATCGGCCCATGTCGGATCATCCTTCAGAAGGAACCCGTATTCCTTGAGTTGTGTGCCACAGCCCGACGCATTGGCGACCACGACATCAAACGGACCGGCTGCTTCCCATGCCGCGATGTTGTTGCGCGCGGCAGCAAGCGCCTGCTCATGCTCACCCATATGAAGCACGAGCGAGCCGCAGCACCCAGCGCCACGGGCAACGACAACCTCGCATTCAAGCCGGGTCAGCAATCGCACGGTTGCTTCGTTGACCTGAGGTGTCAGCACCTGCTGGGCACAGCCGGCCAGCATCATGACCCGTCGTTTCGTTTTCCCCTCCGCACCACGCACCCCCGGCGTATCGGCCCAGGAAGGCGTTGCGA
>JABIUG010000200.1 GCA_018700655.1 Rhodospirillaceae bacterium
CGCATGCTCAACAGCGAAGACGCCAAGGAAGGCCCGCGTTCGTTCGCAGAGAAGCGCAAACCGGTGTTCAAGGGGCGCTAAGCCTCACCCCGCACCGCGCACGAACGTCTCGCGGCCGCCGCTGACATTCAGTATCGCGCCGGTGACATAACTCGCTTCGGGTGATGCCATCCAGAGCGTGGCGTTGGCGATTTCCTCGACTTCGCCGACGCGACCCCATGGGACGCCGCGCTGGCCCATGGCAACGATCCCTTCCTGGCCCACGGTGTTGTCCCACATCTCAGTTTTGATGAGACCGGGGCGGATGCCGCAGACGCGGATGCCGTCGGGTGCGACTTCCTTGGCGATGCCGATGGTGAAGGCATCGAGGCCGCCCTTAGTCCCGGCATAAACAACGTCAGTCGGCAGGCCGCCATAAAGTGCAGAGATCGAGGAGATGTTGACGATCACGCCTCCCTTGCCTCCACGACTGGTCCCCATGCGACGGATCGCCTGGCGCGTGGTCAGCATCGGGCCCAGGAGGTTGGTATCGATCTGGCTGCGCATGATATCGACGTCGACGTCGGCAATCGCAACCTCGATCGAGATCGCCGCATTGTTGACCAGCACGTCAACCTTGCCGAGGCCCTCGTCAGTCTCTGCGAACAGGCGTTCGATGTCGTCAGGCTTGGAAACATCGGCCTGCACGGCAATGGCGCTCTGGCCATGGGAGCGAATGTCCTGGGCCACAGCTTCGGCGCGATCGGCTGAAGCGGTGTAGTTGACACAGACGTCATAGCCGCGCTCGCCTGCAAGGCGCGCAATGGCCGAGCCGATACCCCGACTGCCCCCGGTGACGATCATGATCGGTGATTCAGACATCGTTGTTCTCCCCATTGTTCAGTGTCGTGCGGAGCCTTGCCATCGCGACCCGGTCCCGTTCGACCTCATCGAACAACCAAGTGCGAAAACGTGCAACCTTCGTTTCGTCGGCGCGTGACGGCAGGCAGACAACAAAATAACCCCGCGGCGAGGTCAGCACCGTGTCGAACAGCGGCACCAGGCGCCCGGTCAGAACGTCATGAGCGCCAGCTCTCGTCTGGCCAGAGCGATGCCCTGCCCGGCGACAGCGGCATCAAGCGCCATGCTGGTAAAGTTGAAATATGGCCCCGTCGTTCCGTCAACACTTATGGCGCCGGCCGTCTCCAGCCAGACCGCCAGTCATTGGAGCTGAGATCGCGCAGCAGGGTGTAATGGCGCAGATCGTCTGGTGTCTTGAGCGGTGCACCGCCTTCGAGCAACACGGGGCTCACAACGGGATAAACGAGTTCGCTGACGAGTTTGGTGACGTGCACATCAGGCCAATCTCCCTCGCCATGACGGATGGCGACATCGACATCCGAAACAGAGAGATCGATATGTTCACTCTGGGCCGCCACACGCAGGCTGATATCTGGATGGGCCTTGGAAAAATCACCCAGGCGATGGACAAGCCATTTCGACGAGAAGTTCGGCGAAGCGCTCACCGTCAGCACATGGGACATCTGCGGGCGTTTGATCTCGGCGGTCGCAGAGGCCAGCCTGTCGAAGCTGTCACGCACGGCAGGCAGGTATCGTTGACCCGTTTCGGTCAAAGCAAGACCGGTCGGCAAGCGCTCGAACAGGCTTACACCAAGGCGTTCCTCCAGATTCTTGACATGCCGGCTGATCGCCCCCTGGGTGACGTTCAACTCGTCGGCTGCCGCCGTGAAACTTCCACGCCGGGCGGAGGCCTCAAAGGCCTTCAGCGCATTCAGGGGCGGCAAATCCCGACTCATGACTTTATATCATATCCATGGCAATTAACTTGGTTTGCGGTGAACAGCTTTGCTCCATAAATCAGCGGCTCCCAACCTACAAGAGGAGCCATCATGGCAGTTCTTCATGACTTTTTCGAGCTTCTGGACTCGTCCCTTCCTCCCCGTGCGAGCGAATCAGCGAACCCACGTACACGCCTGCTTGCAAGCATGGTCGTGTGGCATCGTCGTGCCGTGACAAGGCGGCATCTGGCTGAGTTCGATCACGACCAGTTATGCGATATCGGCAAAAGCCGCGGTGAAGCAGCCCGGGAAGCATCCAAACCATTCTGGCAGGCCTGATGACGCTTCAGGCCCTTACATCGTGAAGCATCTGGCTCTAGAACCGTCCGGAACCAACCTGGAGTGATGTCGATGAGTCGTGAACTGAACCAGCCGCTTGGCGGCAACGAGATGCCGCGCTTTGGCGGGCCTGCCACCATGATGCGCCTGCCGACCCAGCCCGATGCTGCCGGGCTCGATGCTGCATTCGTTGGTGTTCCGCTCGACATCGGCACTTCGAACCGGGCCGGCACACGCCACGGGCCGCGCCAGATCCGGGCCGAGTCGTGTCTCCTTCGTCCCTACAACATGGCAACACGCGCGGCACCCTTCGACAGCCTGCAGGTTGCCGATATCGGCGATGTTGCGATCAACACGTTCCATCTGCCCAAATGCATGGACATCATCACCGACTTCTATCGCGACAACATCCTGGCCCATGGCGCTGTTCCCATGACGCTGGGCGGCGACCACACCATCACCTTCCCGATCCTGCGCGCGATCAAGGAAAAACACGGCCCGGTCGGTCTCGTCCATATCGACGCCCATGCCGACATCAACGACCATCAGTTCGGCGAGCCGATCGCCCACGGCACGCCGTTCCGGCGCTGTGTCGAGGAAGGCCTGATCGACGGCAACCGCACGGTCCAGATCGGCCTGCGCGGATCGGGTTATGCCGCTGAAGATTTCGACTGGCCGCGCGAACAGGGCTTCCGCGTCGTCCAGGCCGAGGAGTGCTGGTACAAATCGCTGAAGCCGCTGATGGAGGAAGTCCGCAAGAAGGTCGCGGGCGGCCCGGTCTATCTCTCGATGGATATCGACGGGCTCGACCCTGCCTTTGCTCCGGGCACCGGCACACCCGAGGTCGGCGGCCTCACCACCAGCCAGGCGATGGAAGTGATCCGCGGCTGCCACGGGCTCGACCTCGTCGGCTGCGATCTGGTCGAAGTCTCACCGCCCTATGATCCCAGCGGCAACACCGCCCTGGTCGGCGCGAATATGCTGTTCGAAATGCTCTGCGTCCTGCCGGGCGTGCAGTACCGCAGCTAGCGCAAAGCAACACTCCTCTCCGACATCACCCGGCTTGACCGGGTGATCCATCCCGTTTCGCCGACACCTGGCATCGGGTCTACGGGATGGATGACCCCATCAAGTGGGGCCATGACGGTGGAGCTGGCGTCGGGCCGGCCTTACACTGTCTCGCGGCGCAGGGACTGGGCCATGCAGTGGATGCCGCCGCCGCCGCGGGTGAAGACGTCGACATCAGGGTCATAGACCGTGAAGCCGTGGGCTTTAAGCTTTGAGACCAGATCCGTGGCATGGGACGGCGCCAGCACCTTGTCATTGCCCAGCGACATGACGTTGCAGGCCAGGGCCATGGTGTCCTGATAGTTCACCGGCACGATTTCGATGTTCTTCGACTTCAGCCAGTCGACGATTTCGGGGTCGGTTGTTTCCAGGCACACCGCACAGAGTTTCTCGGCCAGCATGCAGACCATCAGATCGATATGGACATAATGCTCGGCAATCGTCGCGATGCGTACTTCCCAGCCTTCTTTCTCGAACCAGCCACGAACCTGTTCGGCCGACTGCTCCTGGGTACGCTCGCCGCACCAGCCGATCAACACACAGCCGGGCTCGATGATGTCGAAATCGCCACCCTCGAACGAACCGGCCGTGACCATGTCATAGATCGGGATGTTGTTTTCCATATAGAAGCGGATCACCGGGCCATACTCGCCACGGCGCCACCACTGCGCCATCTGCGTGACGACCGCGCCATAGGGCGTCATGAACGAGGAATCACGGGCATAGACCTGATAGGGCAGCCCCTCATCGGCTTCGAGCCAGTGCACTTTCACGCCGGCTGATTCATAGGCATCGACCATTTCGCGGTGCTGGCGCATCGCAAGCTGTTTGTCGAAGGTATCGCCGCGCTTGAGCGTCGCCTTGGAGATCGAGCTGGTCGCCAGCCAGTGATAGTTGTCGGCCGGGCCGAGCAACACATCGGTCAGGGCGCCGTATTCGGAGTTGCAGCCCCAGTCCGACAGGACCGGAGTGTTGCCTTCGGGATTGCGACAGCGGAGCGGGTTCATGGCGTACCTCGGTTCAGAGCATGGGTTGTCGGGGCTTCTGAGATAAGCATCGGCACTGTCGGGCCGACACACAAGGGAGAAGAATTCGGCGGATCTATGAGTTAATCTATCGCTGAACCATGCCGAGCACGATCCATGCGACATCTGCCACCGCTCAATGCCCTGCGCGCCTTCGAGGCAGCGGCCCGCCATCAGCATATCGCGCGCGCCGCGGCCGAACTCAACGTTACCCATGGCGCAGTCAGCCATCAGATTCGCCATCTTGAGGCCGTGCTTGGCACGGAACTCTTCCGACGCAGCGGCAACCGCATCTCCCTGACGACGGCCGCCCAGCGCCTGTTGCCGGTCCTTTCGGAAAGTTTCGACCGCATCGCAGAAGCAACCACGGGCGCGGCCCAGAAGGCCGCGGCCGATCATGTCACTATCGCCTGTGCCCCGGCCCTGGCGGCCAAGTGGCTGGTGCCCGAAATCGCCGCGCTGAACGAGCGCCATCCCGGCATCACGATCGACATCACACCCAACCAGGGCCTCACCTGGTTTGATCCTCGCCAGCGTGGCACCACAACCGACTCCGACCTGGTGATCGCCTATGGCCACCCCGATGTTGAACAGCCCGGCTATCTTGCCCTACCGGAGATCGCTTTCTTCCCGGTCTGCAGCCCGCGCCTGACCCACGGTCCGCGCGCATTGCGTCACCCCAAGGACATCCTGCGCCATCTCCTGCTGCACGATGATGACGGCACGGGATGGCAGCGCTGGATGAACCAGGCCGGGGTCGAACTCCGCGCTGACATGCGGCAGATGAAACTGGGCAACGCCAGCCTTTCGCTCGACGCCGCCGCCGATGGCCTGGGCGTCGCTCTGGGCGATACCATTCTTGCCGATGCAGACCTTGCGGCAGGACGTCTGGTCGCGCCCTTCCCGGCCCGGGTCGCAGCACCCGGTTCCTACTTCCTGCTGCGCCCACCGATGGCCCATGGCGGCGAGGCCCGGGATGCTGTCGCCACCTGGCTCGCGGACCGTCTGACCACACGTCTGATCTGATATGCGCGGGCCTGTGTTGACATAACGTCGCCCTGCTCCTTCTATGCGGCCAACAGGCACACAAAAGGACAACATCATGGCGAGCAGCAATCTCACCCGTGGCCAGGCCCTCATGCAGACGGTCAAGGCTTATGGCATCGATACGGTGTTCGGCATGCCCGGCGTCCATACGCTTGAGTATTACCGCGGCATTTCCGATGCCGACATGCGCCATGTCCTGTTCCGGCATGAGCAGGGCGGCGGTTTCATGGCTGATGGTTACGCCAGAATCTCGGGCAAACCTGCCGTGTGTTGTGTCATCACCGGCCCCGGCGTGACCAACATCGCGACCGCCGTCGGTAATGCCTATGCCGACAGCCAGCCCATGCTGGTGATCGCCAGCACCAACGGCAGCGGCGATCTGGGCGCTGGCCGCGGCCGCCTGCACGAGATCACAGACCAGCTCGCGGTGATCAAACCTCTGACCGCGTTTGCCCAGACAATCCATGACGGTCGCCAGATCCCAGGTGCGATCAACCGGGCGTTCGACATCTTTGCGACCGGACGGCCACGGCCCTGCTACATCGAGCTGCCAATCGACAAGATCGCGGAAGCCGCCGAGTTCGCAGTCGAGACATCGCCCATCGCCGGCCCCATGCGCCCGGCCGAAGAGTCCATCGAAAAGGCTGCCGCGGTTGCTTCAGGCGCCAGGAAGCCGGTGATCATCGCCGGCGGCGGTGTGCTCGATCATGGTGCAGCACTGCAGGCGCTGGCCGAGAAACTCGGCGCCGCTGTCATTCTGACGATCGCCGCCAAGGGCGCCATTCCCGACGATCACCCGCTCAATGTCAGTGCTGCGCTCGTGATCGACCGTGCCCACAGGTTCATCGAGGATGCCGATCTCGTCATCGCGATCGGCACGGAACTCTCCGAAACCGATATCTGGATTCAGGACGATTTCCTGCACCTGAGCGGCAAGCTGATCCGCATCGATATAGACCCTGCCAACCTGTCGCGCGACTACACTCCCGCCGCGGCGATCCTGGGTGACGGCAGGCTGGCGATGGAAATGCTGGCCGATGCTCTACCCGCCAACAACGGTAGTGCCGGGTTCGCCGGAAGTTCCGTCGTGGCGGACCTGCGCAAGGCTGTCATGGATGACATGATGTCGACCCCGCTCTCACGTAAACACGCCAAGGTGCTCGACGCCCTGCGCGCAGCGATTCCCCATGATGGCTGGATGATCACGGATGCCACGCAAGTCGCCTATTTCGCCAACGGTTACTGGTCGACCTCGCATCCGCGCAGCTACACCCATCCCAGCGGCTATTGCACGCTGGGTTCGGCCATGCCGTCAGCGATCGGCGCCAAGATCGGTGTTCCGGAACGTCACGGCGTAGCGCTTGCCGGTGATGCCGGCTTCCTGTTTACCGGGACCGAAATGGCAACAGCGGTCGACGAGAAGGTCGCGCTGCCGATCATTGTCTGGAACAACGATTGTCTGGGCCAGATCCGCGACGGCCTGCTGGAACGCGACATTGAGCCAATCGGTGTGACGCCCGGACGCAACCCGGACTTCCCGGCCTTCGCCAAGTCGTTCGGTGCCTACGGACACAAGGCGACATCCCTGTCCGACCTCACGGGCTCGGTGAAGGACGCCTTCGAAGCCGACGGTCCGACCCTGATCGAGGTTCACGAGAACTCCGACTTCCTGAGTTGATTTACACACCACCCGTCGTCGCCCCACTTGATGGGGCGATCCGGCTTCCGGTTTCCGGAAACCCACGGCCTGGAGATGGATGCCCCGGTCAAGCCGGGGCATGACGGACCAGGGTTACGTCTTGTAGCTGGGGTCCTGGGTATCGAGGATACGGCGGATGGCCTGCCAGTTCTCATCGGCTGCCGCGAACGAGGGATCGTTGCCCACTTCGATGGTGCGCGCCAGCGCCTCGGCCGTGGGCATGATGATCTCCTGGCCCGAAGCCATCACATCGACCTGCACCTTGCAGGCGTTCTCGATGTTGTAGAGCGTCAGGAAAGCGTCAGCCGCGGTCGACCCGCAGGTAAGCAGGCCGTGGTTTTCCATAACGGCGATGTTGTTGTCGCCCAGGTCGGCGGCCAGCCGGTCGCACTCTTCCTGACCGGATGTCTGCACGTCCCACGGGTGGTAAGCAATCTGGTCGTGATAGAACATCGCTTGTTGGGTGATCGGCAGAACACCGCATTTCATGCAAGCCACGGCCATGCCCGCGCGGGAGTGGGTATGCAGTACCCAATCGACATCCGGCCGCGCCTTCAGGACGGCATGGTGGATGGCGTGGCCGGCCTCGTTCACGGGCCATTCGCCCCGCACCTTGTTGCCATCGAAATCCATCACGATCAGGCTCGAGGCGGTGATCTCCTCGAAGAACAGACCATAGGGATTGATCAGATAATGCCCGGGTTCGTCGGGCAAACGCGCCGAGATGTGGGTGTAGATCAGATCGGTCCAGCCATAGCGGACAAAGGCGCGGTAAAGCGCAGCGAGATCACAACGGATCTCCCACTCGCCTGCACTGATTTCGGCGGGGTGAAGCTGGGTGACTGAGGCCATGGTGCCTGCTCCTTGCTATTGCGGGCCCCGGGGGCGATGGTTGCGCAAGATTAGCATAATCCTCTCAAAGGTGGAACCTCGTGATGCGGTTGTTGGTGACGGGCGGAACCGGCTTTGTGATGAGCCACGTTCTGGTGAACTGGCTGGAACAGAATCCCGGTGCACAAGCCGTTTCGGTCGATATCGCAGAGCCTGACCAAGCGGCGGAACGGTTCTTTGCTCCGGTGCGCGAACGTCTGACTTTTGTGACCGGCGACGTACGCGACCCCGGACTTCTCGACACCATTCCCGGGCGCGACGCCATCACCGCCATTGTTTGTGGCGCTGCGATGACGCCGACCAAAGGCACAACGGAAAAGAGCCAGGCCGCGATGATCGCGGGGGTCAACATGATGGGCCCGGTCCACTGCCTGGAGCTCGCCAGAACCCTGCCCGGCCTTAAGCGCATGGTCCATGTCAGCACCGGCAGCGTTTACGGTGACAATGGGCCCGATGACGGCTCGCCCCTGCCGGAGGATGGTTATGTCCGCCCCTTCCCCGGCACGCTTTACCCGATCACCAAACTGACCGGCGAATTGCTGGCGACACGCTACAAGGAGCTGTTCGACCTGCCGCTTTCAATCGTCCGGCTGGCCAGCGTTTATGGCCCGATGGATCGATGGACCCCGGGTCGCGATTTCGCCTGTGCGCCCAATGTGATGGTGCACAAGGCTCTTGCCGGCGAGAGATGGACGATCAGGGGCGCCGATGCAGTCGGCGACTTCATTCACGGCGGCGATGTCGGGCGCGCGATCTGCAGCCTTCTCGCCACCGAGAAGACGCCCAACGACATCTACAACATAGGCTATGGCGCCCCGGCGACCCTGGCAGAACTGTCCGACCACGTCTGCGCCTCAGTGAAAGGTGCTGCATGGCGGCCTGCCGCAGAAGGTGAAGCTGCCGATCTCTCGGGCGATCCAGGCCGTGTCACCGGTGCCTGGGGAGCCTACGACATCACCCGGCTGCGTGCCGATACCGGCTGGGCGCCCATGCCGCTTCGTGACGCGATTGCCGACTATGTCGCATGGGTCCACGACGTGGAGCTAACCTGATCCGCAGATTGCGAGCACGCGCGGATCTTTTTTCCTCCTGATGCTGAAAACGGTTTCGGGATCCGAAACCGCGGCAAAAAGAGCCGCTGCGAAACGCTCACGCCATCGGCTGGCGTCCTTGCCAGGGGTCGCAAGAGCAAGCTTGCGGCCTTCCCGGTTGTTGATCAGGTCGTGTTCCCGCTCGAGACAGTCATCCTGCTCGACGAACTCGACAACATGACCCAGCAGTTCAGCGGTCTCATCTCCCAAGGCGATCGTGGTAACGCCCGAGGCATAGGCATGTTTGAAGGCATCGAAGCTCCGCTTGTCCTCCGCTGCGCCTTGAACGTCGCTTAGCCGGTCGAAATGCAGACGAGCAGCCTCATGCAACGCGGCGACGGTGAGCCCCGGAATCACCACAAGACAAACGGCAAGGGTCAGGATTAGGGCGGCGCGGCGAACCACGCCAGTCACATTCTGCATCACCAGCTCATGATTGTGACGTGGACACAGAGTTCCGCCAGTCAGCCACCGGATTCATCCGAGGTGCAGACATCAAGATCGACTGAACACTGATCATAGCTCTGCGCAGCGGCCCGGTTGCAGCGTCTCGAACAAGAAGTCATGCAGGAATCGCACTGGTCATAACTGCCGCCGCTACAGGCAACCGAACAGTCGAGTCTCCTGCATTCCTCGGAGCAAAACCCGGCCTCGTTTTCCATACCGATGATGCAGCCGTCATAACGTTCGTTACAGCTTCCCAGCGCCGCCATTTCCGGCGTCGTGCCGCAGGGTGTCTCGGGGCGCAGGCCCTGAATTGCCTCGAACTCATCGGCGGCGCGTTGAACACGATCGCCATAGTCGTTGCGATCATCGACCGCAGCGCCATCGCGACGCGCGCACAACGCAGCAAAGAGCGGCAGCGGGTCGTAGTCGAAATCAGCCAGAAAACGGGCGGCATAACTATCGGCTTCGCGCTCATCGTCGGGGGAATAGAGTTGACCGAAACGCTAGGCCACTGCTTCCTCGGTCTCCGAGGTGAAACCAACCGGCGTGTGACCCAGCGTGATGTGGCCCCAGCCACGTGCTATCCCGAAAGCAAGTTCGGAAGCACCAGCATCGAGCCAACGAATATCAACCGGCACATGCCCAGGCAGAAACCCGGTTGCCGAAACAGCATCAACCGGCGCCACCGGCAATAACTTCCCGCTGTAGCCGACCAGTTCGCTGGCGACCCGAATCAGGCGCAGACGCGCATCGTCGGCCCCGGCTATACCGGGCCAAACGGCTTCCCATTCCGGAGTGCGCAGATTCCACACCGCTTCCTGTGCCGTCGCACCGGGCAACACTGATATCGTCCCCAACACGAGGGCCGCCAAACCCGCCATGTAAGAGCGGGCCGTTCGACGGATCATGACATACTGCTCCCTCTAGGGCGGCCGTAAAATGCCGCACGCCAGAGATCCAGATTAGTGCGGATCACCGCCCGGTGGAACCACGTCGGGGTTTGGCCTGGGGCACGATCTTCTCAGGCCGACTCGACCTGACATGATCTTGCTCTAGAGTTGCCAAAACCCAGACAAGGCCGAGGTTCTTATGATTCGCAATCCCATTCCCTGGCCCGACGGTGCGCGTTGCGCGGTCGCTTTCACGTTCGACATGGATGGCGAAAGCCTGATGCATGTCGGCCATCCAGAAACGATCAGCGACCGGATCGTCGGCACCTCAGACCTGCGCTATGGCCCGGAAGTGGCGATGCCGCGGCTGATCGACCTGTTTGCCAAATACGACATGAAGCAGACCTTCTTCATTCCAGGCTGGTGTGTGAAGAATTATCCCGACACGATCGAGGAAGTCCTCGCCGGTGGCCACGAGATCGCCCATCACGGATGGCTCCATGGACGCCTGCGCGAGATGAGCGACGACCAGGAGGCCGAGGACATCGCGCGCGGGGTCGAGGCGATCGTCGCAGCGACAG
>JABIUG010000201.1 GCA_018700655.1 Rhodospirillaceae bacterium
GGCCGCAGAATGAAAGAGGTGTACGAATTGCCAGGCGGTGACGCAAAAGACTTGCCACGCGCCGTCTGCAAGTGGCCCAACGATGTCATGATCGACTCCCACAAGGTCGCCGGGATTCTGGTTGAGGCGGCCCTGTCGGGCTCAAAGCTCGATGCGGTAATCGTTGGCCTTGGGGTCAACCTTCTGCATCACCCCGAAATCCCGGGCGTCCGAATCGCCAGTCTCCACGGCCTTGGTGCTCCTGAGATCGAGCGGGATCGCTGGTTGGAGTGTTTCGCCGGGTGCTTCATGGAACGGTTCGGTCTCTGGCAGTCACAGGGGTTTTCCGCCTTGCAGGATATATGGATGGAACGCGCTGCGGGTCTGGGTGGGCGTGTTTCGCTCGATACCCGGCCGCCGTTGCAGGGCACCCTGAAGGGCCTGGCACCAGACGGTGCGTTGCTGATTGATGACGATAACGGCATCACGCACCGTTGCGTTTCCGGCTCGCTAGTGTTGGAGGATGCAGCATGAGCAATTCACTCCTTCTTGCCATCGATCAGGGCAATACCAACACCGTCTTTGCGATCTTTCGCGATGACAAGCTGATCGGACAATGGCGTGCCGCGACCGTGACGGAGCGCACAGCCGACGAATATGCCGTCTGGCTGCATCAGCTTCTTGAACTCGAGGGTATTGATTCCGGTGATATCCATGACGCGATCATTGCTACCGTCGTGCCCCAGGCCCTGTTCGACCTCAAGACGCTCTGCCGCAAACACTATGATTGCGACCCGCTGGTGATTGGCGAAGGCGCAGAACTGGGGATTGCCCTGCGTATCGATGATGTCCGCGAAGCCGGCGCCGACCGCCTGGTCAATGCGGTCGGGGCATTCGTGTCGCATGGTGGACCGTTGATCGTGATTGATTTCGGCACGGCTACGACCTTCGACGTGATCGACGAGGACGGTGGTTTTGCCGGCGGTGTCTTTGCTCCGGGGATCCATCTCGCACTCGATGCGATGCATCGCATTTCAGCCCGTCTGCCCCGTATCGGCATCGACAAACCCGCGACCGTCATCGGCACAAACACCGTCTCATGCATGCAGTCCGGGGTGTACTGGGGTTATGTGAGCCTGATTGAAGGGGTCGTGCAGCGTGTCCGCGAGGAGTATGGCAAACCGATGCAGGTCGTCGCGACCGGTGGTCTCGCGCCGTTGTTCGATGCCGCGACCGATGCAATCGATGTCTTCGATCCTGATGTGACCGTTCGTGGGTTGCTGGAGGTCTGGCGACGCAGCCGCGGCCTGACGGACAAACCATGAGCAAGAAACCGCCTCTTCATTTTCTGCCCCTGGGCGGGGCAGGCGAAATCGGCATGAACCTCAATCTCTACGAGTACGACGGCTCGTGGCTGATGTGCGATCTCGGCGTGACCTTTGCCGGCGATGAACTGCCCGGCATCGATCTCGTGATGCCCGACCTTTCCTTCATTGCCAGGCGCAAGGAAGGACTCGTCGGACTGGTGCTGACCCATGCCCACGAGGACCATCTGGGTGCGGTTCCGTACCTGTGGCCCCAACTGCGTTGTCCGGTATTTGCCACACCCTTTGCCGCCGCGCTGTTGCGACGCAAGCTCGACGAGGGCGCCGAAGGCATCGAAGACATGGTGATCACCGAGGTTCCTCTCGAGGGCACGATTGACCTTGATCCGTTCCGCATTGAGCTCATCACGTTGACCCATTCTATCCCGGAGCCCAACGCGCTCGTCGTTCACACGCCGCACGGCGCGATCATGCACACCGGCGACTGGAAGCTCGACCCCGACCCGCTGATTTCAGAGCCGACCGACGAGGATGCCCTGCAGCGCATCGGCGATGAGGGTGTACTCGCCATGGTCTGTGATTCGACCAATGTCTTTCAGCCGGGAACTTCAGGTTCTGAAGCCGATGTGCGCCGGGGACTGACCGAACTGATCAGCGAACAATCCAAGCGGGTCGTCGTCACGACCTTTGCTAGCAACCTGGCACGCCTGCTCACGATCCATGAGACGGCGACAGCCAATGGCCGCACCTGTGTCGCGGTCGGCCGTTCCATGTGGCGCATTCTCGATTGCGCCCGGGAAACCGGTTATCTGCCACCGAATGTCCGATTCCTGGGTGATCGCGACGCCAGGGGTCTGCCCGACGACAAGGTCCTCTACATGATGACCGGCTGCCAGGGCGAGACCAACGCCGCGCTGTCACGCGTCGCTGATGGCAACCACCCCTCAATCGAGCTTCGAAACGGCGACACGGTGATCTTTTCGTCCAAGATCATCCCCGGAAACGAAAAGACGATCTTTAACCTGATCAATCGCCTGGCCCGTCTGAATGTCGAGGTCATCACCGAGAAAGACCGTTTCGTGCATGTCTCGGGCCATCCCAACCGGGACGAACTGGCACGGATGTATCAGCTGATCCGACCTCAGATCGCGGTTCCCGTTCATGGCGAGTTACGCCATATCCGCGAACACGCAAACTTGGCCCGCTCGCTGCAGGTGCCCGAAACCGTGACGATCGAGAATGGCGCGCTGCTCAGGCTGGCGCCGGGCGTGCCCAAGGTGATCGACCATGTCGAGCATGGCCGGCTTGCCTGGAACGGCCGTGGGACCATTCCGGTCGACGGCAACACGATCAAGGAACGCCGCCGCCTGATGTTCAACGGTGCGACGTTCGTCACCCTCGTACTGGATGGCGACGGTGACCTCATCTCCGATCCTGTGATCAGCGCCCACGGGTTGACGGAGAATGGTGAGAATCAGGAGCTGATCGATGACCTGATCGATGACGCGATCGATGCGGTCGAAGGATTGACGGCCCCAAAGCGCCGCGATGACGACAGCGTTCGTGAAGCCGTACGTGTGGCGCTGCGCCGCTCGATCAAGGTCGAATTCAACCGTCGCCCGGTCGTCGAAATCCAGCTGGTTCGTGTATCCTGACGGCAATGGCCGAGAAACCGCGCAAGCAACCAATCCATGAAGCCGGCCCCAATGTTCTGCGCCACAGCAGAGACGGGGTCATGCTCTATAACCGAAACGACCGGTTTATCGGTCGCTCGCTGGAACTTCTTGGGGAGTTCAGCCCAGGCGAGGGCCGCTTCTTCCAGACGACGATCAAGCCCGGCGATACCGTGATCGAAGTGGGGGCCCAGATGGGTGCGCACACTGTTGGCATGGCAAAGGCTGTGGGACCCGAGGGCAGGGTGCATGCCTTTGAACCACAACGCATCATGTTCCAGCTTCTCTGCGCCAATCTCGCCCTCAATGGCCTGCTCAACACCTTTGCCTGGAACATGGCCGCCGATGAACAACCGGGAACCCTGTTCGTACCCGAGCTGGACTACGAAAAGAGCGAAAACTTCGGTGGCGTTGCATTGCACCGCGACAACGGCGTGGGGCAGGAGGTGCCTGCTGTCGCCCTCGATCGGTTCATGGCGAAGAAGGGCCTTGGCAAGGCCGGGCTCAGCTTCATCAAGATCGATGTCGAAGGCATGGAAC
>JABIUG010000202.1 GCA_018700655.1 Rhodospirillaceae bacterium
CCGAGTCCACCGCAAGCTCCGCAAGGTCGACGTCGCTTGCGTCGGCAAAGTGCGCCTTTGCCGGATAACCCAACCAGCGCAGATAACCCGCCAGCGTGTTCGCGACTTCGCTGCCCCGGAGCGCGACATGGCTGTGCTCGGCGCCTTCGATCCAGGCACGCGCCGGGTTGTCCTTTTCGGGCAGGCGGGGATGTTCGATCAACAGAACGATCGCGCTGCCGTCATCCGTGGCGCAGATCCCGACCATGGACGTGTCGAGAAAGTAGGCTGCTGCCTTCATTTGTCGCGCCAGCGCTTCGGGGCTGTGATCCAGTGGCGCCAGCTCTGTCGCCACATCGCCATCGCGCAGACTGGAAGCCAGTTCAAGGAACGGTTCGGCGCAGCGCGCCAACAAAGCGTCGTCGCGCACCTCTGCAGTGGATTTGGGTGGTGCGCTGTACTCGCCAACTCCATCGCTGCGATCAATAAATTCCATGGGGAACGACCCGAGTTCGGGAGGCCGCTTGCGGACAGACAAGAACTTCATGCCGCGGCCTCAGCCGAGTTCGCTTGCGTCAGGCCGCAGTGTCGCGCGTTGCGTATCGTTTCGAACCGCTCGAAGCCCTGGCGCGCGACATCGGCCAGCAGTTCGTCGCGGTCACGAAAATGCCTGTAGGGCGCTGCCGCACTCACCCCCGCGGAGCGGGCAGCCTCAGCAAACGTAAAGCCGCCGGTCCCTTTGGTTCCGATCAGCTCCAGGGCTGCCTGAATCAGGGCTTCGCGCAGGTTGCCATGATGGTAGCCGCGACGTGATCGCTGCCCTTCATCTTCGTTCTTGTTACCTGACCAAGCCATGTGAAGGGCATTTACATCATCATTTACATCATAATGAAGGCCGCCGCAGCAGCTACTTCGCGAAAACATGCAGGGAATGGGTGTGAGGCGTCAGCCGTCGAGCTTGGGAAGATCGGGAAGAGCGCCGAACTCGATGCCCTCTTCTTCCAGTTCAGCGGCCTGTTCACGGGTCGCCTGGCCGTAAATGTTGCGCTTTTCGGCATCGCCGTAATGAATCTTGCGCGCTTCATCGGAGAACTTCGTGCCGACATTGTCGAAGTTCTGTTCGACGTGATCCTTCACCGCACGCATCATCGCCATCATCTGGCCAGCCTGTTCCTTCTGCTTGGCGAGCGTCACGGAATCGGGTTTGGCTGGTGCCGCAGGAACATCGCCTGCCTCGGCACCTTTTGCAGCGGCCTTGGTGGTCGCCACATTGGGCGCCATCAGGGCCTTCTCGACAGCGGTATCGCCGCAAAGCGGGCAGGCGATATCGCCCGCCCTGGCTTGCGCCTGGAAGGTCGCTGTGTCCGAGAACCAGCCCTCGAACACATGATCGTTGCTGCATTTCACGTCAAAGACGATCATGGCCTGCAAACACTCCGAAAATCAGGCGGTTAGCCTGAACCATGCCAGACTATATGGCCCAGAACGGCCGGGACACAAGATGACAGAGGTTTCACATCATAGCGACAGCGCAGCCCGGCCTAGCGGCTGGGTCACCCGCTTCGCGCCGCTGGTCGAGCAAGGCGGCAGCATTCTCGATGTCGCCGCCGGCGGCGGCAGGAACGCGCGACACTTCCTCGAATGCGGTCATCTCGTTGTGGCCATCGACCGCTCCACCGAAGGGCTGGCCGATCTCACAAACCATGCAGGGGCCGAAATCGTTGCGGCCGATCTCGAAGATGGCAGCCCCTGGCCGCTTGGGGACCGGAGGTTCGCCGCAGTCGTCGTCACCAACTACCTCTACCGGCCCCTGCTGGCGACGCTCGTCGATGCGGTGGCGCCGCGCGGTTTGCTGATCTACGAGACCTTCGCATTGGGCAACGAAGCCTTCGGTCGGCCCAGAAACCCAGATTTCCTGCTGCGGCCCGGCGAGCTGCTGGAGGCTGTGGCCGGCAAGCTGCGTGTCATCGCCTACGAGGACATCTTGGTCGACACGCCCAATCCCGCGGCAATCCAGAGAATTTGCGCCCGCCGTGAGGCCTGAGGCCTATTCGGCAGCAGCGCGGTCCGGAGTGGCAGGAGCGGCATAGGGCCGATCGTGCTGCAGCGCCGGGATGGTCGTCCTGACCTTCTCGACCTCCGCCAGGTCAATCTCGGCAATGCAAAAGCCCACATCGGTCCCGGCATCGGCCAGCACCACGCCCCAGGGGTCGATGATCAGTGAATGACCGCAAGTCCTGCGACCACCTGGATGGTTGCCGGTCTGGCACGGGGCAAAAACAAAGGCGCCGCATTCGATCGCACGGGCGCGCAACAGCACTTCCCAATGGGCATCACCGGTGACCTTGGTAAAGGCCGACGGCATCGTCAGCATCACAGCACCGGTCTTGGAGAGGTCACGATAGAGATGCGGGAAACGCAGGTCGTAACAAACCGTCATGCCGAGCGGACCCCAGGGGGTCGCGGCCAGCACAGCCTGTCCGCCAGGCTCGAACATTGACGATTCCCGGTAACGCGAGCCATCGGGCAGATCGACATCGAACATGTGGATCTTCTCGTAATCGGCGGCCCAGCGGCCCTGGTCGTCAAACAGGAAGGCATGGTTGGCGAGCGCACCGTCAGCGCGCAAGGCGGCAACCGATCCGGCCTGGAGCCAGATACCGCATTCCTTCGCGACCTCGGCAAACGCCTTCAGTGCCGGGTGATCGGCCGGACGATAGGCATTTTCCAGACGGTCTTCTTCGCTTGCAGCCATCAGCGCGACGTTCTCGGGCAGACCGATCAGGTCGGCGCCGGCAGCAGCGGCTTCACGCACCAGTGCGCAGGCCTGATCAACATTGGCCTGCATGTCGAGTTGTGCGTTGACCTGAACGCAGGCGATCTTGAGTTTCGTCATGCAGCCAGTCCCAGCTTGGCGTCGAGTTCACCGGCATGTTCGAGCGCATAGAGCTCGTCACAGCCGCCAATCGGCTCGCCGTTGATAAGGATTTGCGGCACGGTGTATCCGCCGGAAACTTCCATCATCTGGGCCCTCTTCTTGGCGCTCATCATGACATCGATTTCTTCAAAGGTTATGCCCTTGTCCTTCAGCAGGCGCTTGGCGCGCACGCAGAACGGACAGAACATGGTGGTGTACATGACGACCTCGGCCATCGAGAGCTCCTGACGTTTCGAGAAGGACCTTACCAGTGATTCGAAAACCGCGGAATTGTGTGTTTTTAGGTAGTCTCGCGTACCACCCTTGCAAGGGTGGTGACGGCGACGTGAACGGCCCCGGCCCGCTTGAGTGCCTTGGCACAGGCATCAACCGTCGCACCTGTCGTCATGACATCATCAATGACCAGAACGCTGCTGCCCTTCACCGCGCCGGAACGTTTCGCCCGTACGGCAATCGCGCCACGCAGGTTTTCGATTCTCTGGCGCCGGTTGAGGCCGCCCTGGGAAGGGGTCGCACGGCGCCGAATCAGCAGGTCGGGAACAGCCGGTTTTCCGGTCCGTTTGGCCAGCGCATTGGCGAGCAGGGCGGACTGGTTGAAGCGTCGTCGCCACAGTCTCGTCGGATGGAACGGAACCGGACAGATCATGTCTGCCCCGCCAATCAGGCTCTCGCCGGCACGCTCCAGCCACTGGGTAAACGCGGCCAGATGATGCAGCTTGTCGCTGCGTTTGAACCCAATGATCAACTTGGCAGCCATATCGTTGTAGCGCAGCGCCGAGCGCGCCAGATCGAAGGCCGGCGGATGGGCCAGACAGCCACCGCAGAGGGCACCCGGGCCCTCAGCGTGTCCGAAGGGCAACCCGCAGCAGGCGCAACAGGGCGCCGATACCAGTTCCAGGTCCGGCCAGCAGCCTGGACACAGCGCACCGATCTCCTCGACGATCACGCCACAGGAAAGGCATCGCAGCGGCAGCACGGTGTCGACCAAACGCCGGCCGATATGCTCCAGGGAGTTCAGCATCGCCATCGCTCCATCGGGCCCTTCGGATGTCCCGCCGTCAACCACCCATTGCCGCCGCTGCTTCGAACAGGCAAAAGACAGCGCATGAACGAAAGCTCCGCGCCCTTTGATCGACGCGCCCATCGCCTGCACCGCGACCGTGCCGCCGCCCAGGCAAACGACCACAGCGAATTCCTGTTTCGCGAGGTCGGCGAACGCCTGCTCGACCGCCTTGAGGACATCACACGTGATTTTCCCCTGGCGCTCGAATTGGGCGCGCGTGACGGCTGGCTTCGGGCAGGTCTGCAGGCGCGCAACGGCATAGCCACGCTGATACAGAGTGATCTTTCTGCCGCCTTCCTGGAAAAGGCGCAGGGGCTGCGCATGGTCGCCGACGAAGAGCTCCCGCCGATCGCGACACATGTTCTCGACCTTGCCATCAGCAATCTGGCGTTCCACTGGGTCAACGATCTGCCCGGTGCGCTTTCCCAGATCCGCCGTTGCCTCAAACCCGACGGGTTGTTCCTGGCCTCCGTGCTGGGCGGTGACACCTTGAGCGAACTGCGCGAGGTCCTGAGCGAAGCAGAAATCGCCGTGACCGGCGGCCTGTCACCACGGCTCTCGCCGATGGTCGACGTGCGCGACGCCGGAGCCCTGCTGCAACGCGCCGGCTTTGCCTTGCCGGTCGTCGACATCGACCGGATCGACGTCAGTTATCCCGACGCTCTGGCGCTGATGCGTGACCTTCGCGCCATGGGTGAAACCAATGCCGTCGCGGAGCGCTCCCGGGCAGGTGCGCGGCGCGACGTCCTCCTGATGGCCTCTGCCCTTTATGGCGAGCGCCACGGCGATGCCGAGGGCCGGATCAACGCGACCTTCGACGTCTTGTTCCTGACCGGCTGGGCGCCGCACGAGTCTCAGCAACAGCCGCTCCGGCCCGGCAGCGGCCAGATCAGCCTGACCCAGGTGCTCGGTGACGGGACAGATCAGGACTGACAACCACCCATTTCCCGCGCGCGTGTTTGCCTTTTGTTATCCCTTCCAGGAGGATAGGATAGGTTCATGGAACACACCAG
>JABIUG010000203.1 GCA_018700655.1 Rhodospirillaceae bacterium
ATCGCCATGACGTTGCTCAGCTTGCCCTGGTCCGTCCCCATCCCGTTGGTCGTGTAGCGCTTGAGGTGTTCGATCGCGCTGTACCCTTCGGCAATCGCCGAACCCAGATCCGCAGCCGTCACGTCATTCTGGAGATCGACAAAGGCCTTGCGCCGTTGTTTCGCGCTGCGAGCCGAACACCATGGGCCCTCTGTCCTGCCCGGCGGCAGATCCGTGCTCCTGGCAACAAGGCCACCTGAAGGCGAACCTGAGTTGCCACCGAGCGCCACTAGCGCAGCCTGGGCCGCACAAACGCCACCTTCGAGACAGGCGGCAAGGTCCGTCACGCCTGTGGCCGCGCCGGCAAGATTCAGATGCTCTTCAGTTGGATGGGCCAGAAAGGCCGCGGCTTGGTCGTCGTAACAGGCTGGCGTTCCACGGTGTGCCAGGAGGTGAACCGTCGGCGACCAGCCGCCTGCAACACACAAGAGGTCGGCGTCGACGTGCCGGCGAACCCCGTGACCCTCCAACGAACCAACCGCGACATGATGCAGCCGCCGGCGGCCTTTTGTTCCCACGATGCGGCTCTCGGCATGAAGCGGCATGGTGCCAGCCAAGGCCAGCGCCTCCTGACCGATCAGGGATTCCGGGCGGAGGTCTACAATTCCGGCGACTTCAATTCCTGCCGCATCCAGTTCGGCAAGGCAGTTGTAGCCGCTGTCATTGTTGGCATGCACGACCGCACGTGAACCGACCGACACGCCATAGCGGTGACGATAGGCTCCCGCTGCCGACGAGAGCATCACACCGGGCCGGTCATTGCCGGGGAAACAAAGTGGACGTTCAATCGCGCCGGTCGCGACGATCACATGGCGCGTCCGCACGAACCAGAGCCGCTGGCTGATGTCACCATCATGGCTACAACGTTTAACAATGGTGACAAGCCGGTGGTCTGCCAGCCAGATGGCGGTGGAGTCCTGAAGTATCCTTGCATCACCTGATCGGGCGAGGTCGTCGACCGTGGATTGCGCCCAGCCGATGCCGGAATGCCCGTCGATAGTGTCAAGGCCGGTTTGCAGGGAACCACCAGGTCTGGCGCGCTCATCGCAAAGGATGATGCGCAACCCCGATCCTGCCAGACGCGCGGCCGCCGCAAGACCGGCGGGCCCGGCGCCGATGATCAGGACATCGCAATTGGCATGATGATGTTCATAGCGGTCGGGATCAAGGCCTTCAGGAGCACGGCCAAGACCGGCGGCGCGCCGGATCAGCCGCTCGTAGAACGTCCAGGCGCCGTGCGGCGCCATGAAGGTCTTGTAATAGAAGCCCGCACCCAACAGCGGCGACATCAGCCCTGTGACCGCGCCAATATCGTGATCGACCGAAGGCCAGCAGTTCTGGGATGCCGCGACAAGGCCGTCAAACAGGCGGACCTCCGTGGCTTTGAGATTGGGTGTGCGCCCGGCGCCCTCACCCACCGTCACAATAGCATTGGGCTCCTCCGGCCCATCGGTCATGACACCACGCGGCCGGTGATACTTGAAGCTGCGGGCAACGACATCCACCCCGTTTGCGATCAGGGCCGATGCCAGCGTGTCGCCTTCGTAACCGCCGAGTTCCTTGCCGTTGAACCGGAAGGAGATCGAACGCGCACGATCGATCATGCCGCCCTCTTTCAGGCGGCGAACCTGGCGGCCGGCACTCATGGTTTCTTCCCCGGTGCCCGGCTCGCTTTGATTTCCTGCGAACGGGTATGGCGACAGGTTACAAGCCATTGCCCACAGCCGAAGCCATGGAACCATAGTTCCTCATGCCAGCCATCGGGATTCGCGTGGCTGTGCAGGGCTTTCTGCCAGACAGAAGCTGGAGCTTCGAGCGCGGGCAGCGGCTTGGCACGACCGCCATAGGAGAACTCGCTCTCGTCTCTTTCGCCGCACCATGGGCAGGGGATGATCAGCATCGTGACGCCTCAGTGCAGCCAGGGATAAGGGCCGCTGCCGCCCTCATCGAGAAACGCGCCCGACGCAAAACGCTCGTAGCCGAAAGGTTCGATCAATGGGTGAACCTTGCCGGTTGCGACCGAGTGGGCCATGCACCAACCCGCCGCCGGCGTCGCCTTGAAGCCCGAATACCCCCAACCCGCGTTGAGATGGAGTCCCGAAACGGGCGATGGGCCGACCAGCGCGCTGCCGTCGGTTGTGATGTCGGCGATGCCGCCCCAAACACGCATCAGCCTTGAACGGCTGAGAAACGGCAGAATGTGGGCGAGCTTCGCGCTGAGCTCGCTAATCCTCAAAGGGCTGCCGCGCTGGGCATAACTTGCCAGGGGTTCCAGATTGCCGCCCATGACGATCTCACCCTTGTCGGTCTGGCTGGCATAGGCAAAACCGAGGTTCATGTTGGTGACGCGATGGAGGATCGGCTTGAGCGGTTCCGAGACGAAGGCCTGCACCGCATAGCTCTCGATCGGCAGTTCCAGCCCTGCCATTTCTGCGACACGGCTGGAATTGCCCGCGACGGAAACGACCGCTGTGTCGGTCCTGATCGAACCCGCGCTGGTCTTCACCCCCCTCAGACTGTTGCCTTCGATGTCAAACCCCAGCACTTCACAACCCTGCACGATATCGACCCCCAGCCTGGCGGCCCCCCGTGCATAACCCCATGCAACCGCGTCATGGCGTGCAGTCCCTGCCCCGTCCTGCACCAGCCCGCCCAGGACAGGGACCGGCGCGGCGGATCCGATCGACAGTGCGGGCTCAAGGCGTCGCAACTCTTCGACGTCGACCATGCGCGCCCCGATGCCGTTGAGTGACAACACATTGGCCCGGCGCGTGAAGTGATCGAACTGCCCTTCGGAATGCGCGAGATCGAGATATCCGCGCGGACTGAACATGACGTTGAAGTTGAGCTCGCGCGAAAGCCCACCCCACATGCCAAGCGCATGGCCAAAGAACGGAACATTGCCGGAAAGCAGATAATCGGCGCGGACAATCGTCGTATTGCGGCCCGTGTTGCCGCCACCCAGCCATCCCCGCTCTATCACTGCAATATCAGTGATGCCGTGTTCCCGGGCCAGATAATAGGCGGTCGCAAGCCCATGGCCGCCGCCGCCCACGATGACAACGTCATAGCGCGATTTGAGCTCGGACTGCTTCAGCGCCGGCACGCGGCGGTGGGGCGCAAGCGCTTCTGCAGCGAGTTGAAGGAATGAATACTGTGTCATGTTCTGGCCTGAGCCATCTTTGCTATCGGCCTTCGCACCCGTCAATCTGTGATCACAGAATTATCCTGTGATCAGGCGATTTGTGGCCGAAGGGTCGACAATCGAGGCTCACAAGCTCGTCTGCGAAAGAGATTCCGGCGAGTTTGAGCCAGGCGATTGGCCTTGAACACACATGATTCGCAATCTGTGAGCACAGTTTTTCGTGACAATCCGACCGAATCTATTGATCTTGGTGGCAGGTCGGGCCGCAAACAATCGGTTCGAGGGGTGGCGATGGAATTCGTCACCTTCCGGGATCACGAAAGGCCGCGCACAGACCGGCTGCTCAACATTGATGGAGAACTTTATGTCAACATTCGAACGTCTGCAGAGAGACTTCACCGAAGGGCGCATCAGCCGTCGCTCCTTTATTAACCGTGCCGCCGCCATGGGTGCGCTGGCCGCCGTCCCGGCAGGCCTGCTCGCTGAATCTGCCAAGGCCGAAGCACCGCAGTCCGGCGGTCACCTTCGCGTAGCGACGGTCCAGGGTTCGACCACTGACAATCTCGATCCGGCAACGCTGAGCAGTGGTTTTGTGAATATGCTCTGGTACACGGCCTACAGCCAGCTCACGGAAGTGAATGCCGAAGGCCAGCTTGAGCCCCTGCTCGCCGAGTCCTATGAGGCCGTCGATGGGCCAGACAAATGGGTTTTCACGCTGCGCAAGGATGCTGAATTCCACAACGGCAAGACGGTCGATTCCAACGATGTCATCCAGTCGATCGCCCGCGCTCAGGGAGAAGATTCTAGTTCGGCGATGGCGTTTTTTGTTAACACGATCACCGACATGCAGGCTGATGGTTCCGACAAGGTGATTTTCACCCTTGCTGAAGGTAATGCGGATTTCCCGTTCGGCCTGAGCGCCAGCGCACTTTCGATCATGCCAGCCAATGGCGACGAGGTTGACGTCAGCGGCGTTGGTGCCGGCGCCTACATCATCAAATCATTCGAACCCGGCATCAGCGCAGAGCTCGAAAGGAACCCAAATTTCTTCATGAGCGGCCGTGCCCATGTCGCCAGTACCGAGCTTTTATGTATCCCCGATGCAACGTCACGACAGAACGGCTTGCTCTCGGGTGCGATTGACGTCACCGGTGACATCGATCCGAAGACGGCCAACCTGATGGCGGAACAAGCCGGAATCACGGTCGAGGACACCGGGGGAACCCAACACTACACCTTCCCCATGCGTGGTGACCTGGCACCATTCGACGACAACAACATCCGCATGGCACTGAAGCTGGCGGTCGATCGTGAACTGATCCTCGACAAGGTCCTCGACGGCCACGGCAGCCTGGGAAACGATCATCCGATCAGTCCGGCCAACCGTTTCTATAACGATGAATTGCCCCAGCGCGAGTACGACCCGGACAAGGCGAACTGGTATTTACGCCAGGCTGGCATTGACTCGATCGATCTCGAACTTGTTGCCTCCGACGGCCTCTATGCCGGCGCGGTCGACACGACCGTTCTGATGGCGGAATCGGCGGCTGCCGCAGGCATCAATATCACCCCGGTCCGGGCTCCGGCCGACGGCTACTGGTCGGACGTCTGGCTGGTGGCACCCTGGTCTGGAAGTTACTGGAGCGGTCGCCCGACCGAGGACTGGATGTTCAGCCAGGGTTATGCAGCCGAGTCGAGTTGGAATGAATCCTATTGGCAGAACGAGCGCTTCAACCAGCTTCTGGTCGAAGCCCGTGGCGAACTCGACATCGACAAACGTCGCGATATGTATTTCGAGATGCAGGCAATTTGCCGAGATGACTGCCCGTCGGTCATTCACCTCTACGCCAACCACATCACCGCTTATCGCGATGGCGTCCGCCATCCCGAGCACGTCGCCGGTAACTGGGAGTTCGACGGCTACAAGCTGATCGAACGCTGGTGGCTTGATCAGGGCGAAGCCTGACCGCAATTCACTTGAAGCCTGCGATACAGCTGGGTTGCCCAGTGCGATCCGGCTGTTATCGTATCACGGGCTTTAACCCGGGCATGCTATGAAACCACTCGTTCACCACCTTCATGATTACCTGAAGGGGCGCTGCACGCCCGATGAGGTGTTTCAGGTCGAAACCATCGGCAGGCTGCTCGACGCCGACTATTCCGGGGCCATGACCTATGGCGAGATCATGCGCCACGGAGATTTCGGCCTGGGCACATTCAGCGGGCTAGATGGCGAGATGGCCGCAGTCGACGGTAAATTCTATCGTTTCGGCCCGGACGGAACCGGCAAACCGGTGGATCCGGCAAGCCAGGCGCCGTTTGCCGTGGTGAAGCACTTCAACACCGATATCACGATCAAACTTGATGGCCCCTGCGACCTCGAAACCGTCCAGGCCACGATCGACCAGAACCTGCCGGAACGCGATGCCTTGTGTGCGGTCAAGATCAGCGCCTGTTTCGAAGACCTTCAGTTCCGTGTCATGCGTCGACAGTCTGATGGCACCGACCTCGACACGGCGAGCCAAAGCCAGGCGGAGTTCCATGAAAAGGGGCTTGATGGCGTGCTGGTGGGGTTTCGTTTTCCCGGCGATTCCGCGCCGGTCGGTGTGCCGGGCTATCACCTGCACCTGATCATCGAAGACGGTCGTCTGGGCGGCCATTGCCATGGTGCGGTGTTGCGCGACATCACCATCGAGATCGACGACACCGACCATCTGCATCTGGCCGCTGATGATGGCATGACCCGGCTGACGGCAGGCATGTCGGCCGATGACCGTGCACGGCTGGACCGGGTGGAGCGCGAACGCCGAACGTGACACCGGAGCCCGCGCCCGCCGATCAGCGGAGCGACCTTCTGGTCGGCAATGCTGCGGCCGTGGTCATGGTGCTTGCCTGGGGTGCGACTTTTCCGCTGATCGAACTACTCGTGCAGCAATGGGACATGTTCAGTACCACGGCATCACGCCAGGTCGGCGGTGCGTTGACGCTGTTTGCCGCCTTGTGGATCAGCAAGCGACGGTTTCCGCTTCATCGGTCTCTGCCATGGCGCAAGTTGATCATCCTGGGGTTCATGGGGCCGGCCTTCTCGTCCTTCTTCACCACACTGGCGATCTCGACCGCCGGGTCGATTGCCGTGGCAGTCGTCTTTGCCATGGGCCCGCTGGTTGCCGCACTGGTCGCACGCTTCTGCTTTGCCATCCCTCTTCAGAAAGGCATCCCCGGAGGCATATTCCTGGCCTGCCTTGGCGGGATCGTTGTGAAATCGGCGCAGGTCGGCGAAGCCAGCTTCACCGGCGGCGAAGGATCCATGTTGCTGAATATGGTATTCTGGGCCTGGTACTCGATTGCCGCCCAGCGGTGGTTGAAAGGCTACAGCCAACTCGAGATCGCTGCATTGACGATCCTTCCCGGCAGCCTGATGCAAGCCAGTCTTGTCGCCGTACTCTGGATCACGGGCCTGCACGAAATGCACATGCCGCTCAACACCACGACCATCTCGCTGGCAGTGTTCATTGCCGTTATCCCGATCGCCGTCGGCAACCTAATGTGGCACACCGGCGTCAGCCGCCTGGGCGTCACCATGATGGCGATCTTTGCCAATCTGGTCCCGATTATCGCGATACTTCTGGCCGTCTGGCTGGGTGCGGAACCCAGCTTCCACCAGGTCGCAGGCGGTCTGATTGTTCTTGCCGGTGTGATCTATGCCCAGGTGCTCGCAGCACGAAGCAGGAGAACAGCAACGGGACAATGAGACTGCGTCCACCATTGCCAATCATTCGACCAAGCGCCATATAGCCACGAGCCAGTTTCTCAGGAGAGTTCGTGTTGCCCGAAGTTAAACGTCTGTTCGATCGAAATCGGATGTGGGCGGAGCGCCTGAAGGAAATCAACCCTGATTACTTCAGCAATCTTGCCCAGCAGCAGAGTCCGGAGATTCTCTGGATTGGTTGCGCCGACAGCCGCGTGCCGGCCAATCAGATCATCGATCTGCCGCCAGGCGAGGTCTTCGTCCACCGCAACATCGCCAACATCGTGGTGCATTCCGACCTCAACTGCCTTTCCGTTCTGCAATATGCGGTCGAAGTTCTCCAAGTGGGTTGGGTCATAGTCTGTGGCCATTACGGCTGCGGCGGCGTACGGGCATCGATGATGGATGATGACAACGGCCTGATCGACAACTGGCTGAACCACATCCGAAACGTCCAGCGTCTGCACAGTGCAGAACTCGAGCTTCTGGACGACCACCGTCGCGAACGGAGGCTTTGCGAACTCAACGTCATCGAACAGGTCCGCAATGTCGCCGAAACCACCATTGTGCGCGATGCCTGGAAAGCTGGCGCCGGGCCGGAAGTTCACGGCTGGATCTATGGTCTGGGGGACGGCCTGTTGAGGCAGCTTTGCGTCCAGAAACGTGGTGATGGTGAACTGAACGTCCTGCGCAAGTCCCTGGAAGAAGACTGCGATGTACATCCTTGATTCGATCCACCCGCGTGCGGTGTCGCGCGAGTCCCGTTTTGTACTGCTCGCCAGCGGCCTCTATGCACTGGCGGTCGTGATGCTGAGCTAATTCACCAACTTTCATTTCATGTCGACGCCGATCGTACCGGCGACCATGACCGGTGTCGCGGTTTCGCTTTATCTCGGCTTCAAGAGCAACCAGGCCTATGGGCGATGGTGGGAAGCGCGCACGATCTGGGGGGCGATCATCAACGACAGCCGGAGCTGGGCCAACGCCGTGCTGAATCTGGCCCAGTCGGATGATGGGACAGCGCTGGATCACGAAACCAGACGCGCGCTTGTGATGCGCCATCTGGCCTGGCTCAATGCCCTGGCTTTCCAGCTACGCGTTGCCAGCCGCAAACGACGCGTCAGCGCCAATCGTATGTTCCACCATTTCGCCGGGCTTGAAGGCCCCTCGTTCCACCGTGACCCCGTGAGTTATGAGCGTCTGCTCAGCAATCGCGATCGCGAGGAACTTGAGGGCAAGACCAATCACGCCGCCCATATCATGATCCAACAGGGCAATGCGCTTTCAGGTCTGGCGCGCGACGAGCGTATCGACAACTTCCGTCATATAGCCATGAACCAGCTGATCGAGCGCAACTATGACAATCAAGGTGCCTGCGAGAGGATCAAGAACACGCCCTTCCCGCGCGCCGTCGATGTTTTCGGCCGCGCCTTTACCTGGCTATTCATCGCCATGCTGCCGCTCGCCTTCATCGACGCCTCCAAGGACGAGGTGTCGTTACACGGGTTCAACACCAGCGAAGCACAGATTTACACGTTTATCGTCATCCCGTTCTCGATGATCATCTCCTGGATATTCTTTTTCATGGAAAGGGTCGGCGAAAGCATGGAAGACCCGTTCGATGGCTCATCCCATGACGTTCCGATCTCAACTCTGGTGCGCAGCATCGAAATAGACCTTCACGAGATGCTCGGCGAAGAACCGCCAGAAAAGCTGCAGCCGGTCAACGGCATCGCGTTCTAGGGACATGACACCAAAGCACAGTGGCGGACCAAACAAGCAGGACCCTAGGAGGGTGTAGTCGTGAGCGCGACAAATTCCTCGGAAACCTCGAGATAGAGGTCCACATCGGCTTCGCTGTGCGCGAACGAGCACGCCGGACCCGCCGTATCCAGTGCTTCCCAGATGCCCCTGTTGGCCATGAACACACGCCGCGTGTTTGAGAAGAAGATATCCATCGTCGCGGCGGATTCTTCGGTGTTGCGCGGAAACTCGGGCCCAAGCACCCAGCCGCAGCGGCCACCGATCAGCGGCGCGCACCAGTCGAGCCCGCGCCTCGCAAAGATCGCCTCCAGACCTTCGGCGAGCCGGATGCCAAGCAGATCAACCCGGGCATACCCTTCGGCTGTCAGGCACTCCTCCAGTGCCGCACGTGCGGCAGCAAGCACCAGCGCGCTGGCAAAGGTAGTTCCGCCGGTCACGATGGCGGCACTGCCGTCCTCGATGGGAGACGGCGGTCTCGAATTTGCCTCGAACACACGGGCCAGTTGCTCTGTCATCCCGTAGGCAGCGAAGGGAACGCCGGTGCCAAGCCCCTTGCCGAGCGTCACAAGATCGGGCTTGAGCCCCCACAGGTTCGTCAGCCCGCCATAGGCAAAGGAGTGCGTGTGGGCTTCGTCGAGGGCGAGCAAGGAACCTGCCTCACGGATCATCGCCTGGGCCTTCGGCCAGAAATCCTCATCGGGAAAGATCAGATTGAAGTTCGTCAGCATGGGTTCGCTGAGAACGCAGGCGATATCGCCTGCCGCCAATGCCGCCTCGAGGGCAGAAAGGTCGTTGAACGGGATGGTGACTTCGCCGCGGGCCGCGTTCGAACTCAATCCTGGTGTGTCAGGCGCAGGCCCATCGCCGTCAACGCGCCCCAGCACGTCCACCACGTCGCCGTGATACTTGCCCTCGAACATCAGCACCAGATCACGCCCGGTGTAGACACGCGCCAGACGGATTATCTCGGCATTGGAACTGGAGGCGGCTCCGGTGAACTGCCAGAAAGGCAGGCCGACGCGTTCGGCAAGGCTCTGGGTCGCCGCAATCGCGTCCTCGGTGGGCAGGAGAAAGGAGGCCCCCCTCGCCGCGCGATCGCTGATCGCCCGCGTCACCGGCTCCGGTGCAAAGCCCAGAAACCCGGCGATGTCGACCTGATTCATATCCAGATAACGATGACCATCGACATCCTCGAAATACGCGCCCACACCCGTATCGGGGAAGATGGTCGGGTGTTCGTAGAGCCCGGTCATCCATGTCATCGGTACGCCGTTCGGCATGGACGCACGCCCACGCTCCTGCAACGCGTGCGAACGCGGGTGGGTGCGCGCAAACGCGGCGTCCTCCTTTTCCCGCAGGGCGTGGATTGCGGCTTGATCGAGTCTCTGCAGGGACATGGTCGTCATCCGGTTACTTCGCAGCATCGGAACGATCATGCTCCACGTGCTGCAGGGGCCTGTTAGAGCAGAATGCGTTTGTTACGCCGCCGGCTCATACAAATGAAACACCTTGTTCATGATCTTCCACTGCCCATCCACCTTGAGCATGGTGAAAAGGTCCGTGTACCGGTCACCAGTCCAGTTTTCGATATCCACGCGCACCATCGCGACCGTTTCGGCAAGATCAATGTTGGTGATCTCCGTTTGAATATCAGGCGCCGGTCCATTCTCGTCGTTGAACTCGAAGAGCTCTTGAATCGGACCTGCCATGAGATCCGGTCCGGCATAACCAAAGATCGTGGCGTCCAGATGAAACGCCGGTTTCATCACATCACCTTTCCCGGTTTTGGCACCATCGACGTAGATTCCGATGACCTTTTTGATTGCCTCTAACTCGGCAGCATCAGCACTCATGGGAAACCCTCCTGATTATTCTGTTTGCGGTACACCCGTCACAGCGACCGAGTGTCGTCGAAATCTAAAACCGATCAACTGATTGCACTACCGGATAAAACCGACGCCACTGCATCACCGCCGCTCCGCCGAAACCAGGGCAACGCCGACGACGGCAATCACCATACCAGTGATGGCAACCGCCGCCAGCGTCTCACCGAAGAAGAGCCAGCCCATCACGGCCGTGGTGGGCGGGCTGAGGTAAAGCAGACTGGTGACCTTGGTCGCGGCCCCACGTGCCACAAGGTAATAGAAGTCCATAATGGCGATGACCGAAAGGCAGACGGCCGACCAGACCAGCGCGAAGATGTATTCGCCGGTCCACGAGGTCTCCATGGTCTCGAACAGACCCGCGAGGGCAAGGATCACCACGCAGCTGACAATGTTCTGGATCGCCACCGTTGTACGCAGATCGAAGCCCACGCAGAACTTCTTCTGATAGAGGGTGCCGCCGGTGATGG
>JABIUG010000204.1 GCA_018700655.1 Rhodospirillaceae bacterium
TTAATAGGTCCTGAGCCTAGATCAATCGCGACGGCGTGTAGGACACTCGGGATGTCACAAGTGCTGCCTCCAGATCGACACTGCCAGAGAACAGGGCGCGCCCGATGATGGCGCCACCGATGTTCGGCAGATACTTCAGGATTGCAACGTCATCGAGCGTCTTGACCGTTCCGCTCGAGATCACTGGAATGCCCAGGGCCTCACCCATATTCATGGTCTTGACCAGGCTGTGTTCCTGCGGGTTCTTGTCGCGATCGAGATCGACATAGACGATCTCCACGATGCCGGTTTCTTCCAGGCTTTTGGCCAGTTCGATTGCGTCGAAGGAAGTCTCTTCACGCCAGCCCTCGATCACGACCTTGGTGCCGCGCGAGGCAATCGTGGCAAGGATACGTTCGGGGAAAGCAGCGCAGGCTTCACGCACCAGACTGCGGTCCTTCACCGCCGCGGTTCCCAGACAGACCCGATAGGCGCCACGCTCGAACCACCAGTGCACGGAACTTGTCGTGCGAATTCCGCCGGCCACCTGAACAGGAACCGCTACATTGTCGATGATCTCGCAGATCAGATCGGCGTTGTGCCGTCCGCCCTGCAGGGTGCCGTCAACATCGACGACATGAAGGCAGTCTGCGCCCGCTGCTGCAAACTTTCGCGCCGCATCAATCGGTGACATTTCAAACGCCGCGGGTGTTTCATGGCTACCATCAACCCGATCGACAGCCTTGCCGTCCATGATTTCGATAGTGGGATAGATGTACATGACCTGTCCGTCCTTGATGCTGTGCAGACATCACTCCGGCAATGTGCCGGTATCAGCCTGGGCGCGGCGTACACAGGCTTGCGCCACGGCACTTGTTTCATTGCGACCATCTTACGCCAGAGTGGAACAGTTGCACGTGACCAGAATTGTTTGCCGCCGATTTCTATCCCGGCCTGATCTGTTCTAGAAACACGGAACCATGACATCACCTGCTCCACCCGCCCCCTCGCCCGCCATGGCACACGCTTCAGAACTGGCCCAGCAGGGTCGTCTGAGCGAGGCCGAAGTGTTGCTTTCGCAGGTCGTGGAAGCAGAGCCGGGCAACCTCCAGGCTCTGCACATGCACGCGATGATGGCCTTGCGGCAAGGTCGGCACGCCGATGCCATACCACGCCTTCGCACTGCCCTGGAACTCGCGCCGGGCGCACCGATGCTCCTGACCAACCTGGGCATCGCACTCAAGACGGTCGGAGATCTGGAAGAAGCCGTCGTGATGTTGCGCCAAGCCTGCGGGACACAGCCGCCCCAGCTCGCCGCCATGTTGCATCTGGGCACGCTGTTGCGCGACCACGACAACCCCGGGGAAGGCGAACACTGGTTGCGCCGGAGCATCGCGATCCAGCCCGATCTGACACGCGCCTGGCTGGAACTCGGGATTCTTTTGTTCAGGGTCAACCGGTTGGAGGAAGCGCAACAGTCTTTCGAGAAGGTTGTCGAGGCCGAACCCGCAAACGCGACTGCCTGGGCCGGCCTCGCCGCATCCCATGCCCGCCGGTACGACCATGCAGCCGCAATCCCCCTGTTCCGCAAGGCCATCGAACTTGCCCCGGACCTGATGCCGGCACGGCTTAATCTGGGTTATGCGCTCCAGGAAACCGGGGACCTGGAGGCAGCACTCGAGACCTACCGCGAAATTCTTGCACAACAGCCAGCGCTCTATCAGTCGGTGTTGAAAAACCTCACCAGCGCGCCCAACGGCATTGTCTGTCAGCGTCCTTCAGAATTTCGCGCCCTGCTGTTGGGTGACGCGCACTAGAGCGGAGCGGACCGTTATTCGACCGGGACGTTCTCTATTCCGGTTTGCTGCGGTAGAGACGGCGATAGGCGCCGTCGGTGTCGCGCACCGCTGCTTCGGCATCTGTCAGTGCATCGGCGTCTTCGTTTTCGAGCAAACCCATCTTCAGATTCAGGGTTTCATGGGCCACGGGATAACACTGTGCAACCGGCGTGCCCTTGGGCAGCACGCCCGAGAAATCATCATCAACCCAGATCGCGGGAAAATGCACCAGGCTCTTCCAGTTGGCGGCATCAACCAGCCCGGTGAGCGAACGGAACGGCAGATCGGCACGGTTGACCGGGTGAGTCGCCAGCATGGCGTAGCCCTTCGGCAGCGTGACGCTCCAGTAGTTGGTGAACTTCAGCGCCTGGCGGTCCTCTTCGTAGAACGGAGTCTGAATCACCTGATGGTTGGGATGAAACGAGAGCGGCGCGCGCGTGTAATTGGCAAAACTTGGTGGCGGGGGATCCCAATCCCAGGTGAAGCGGCCATTTTCGACATGAATGTCGGCCGCCAGCGGCATCAGCCAGCCCGCACCCATGGCATCGACGAAGGGCGGACATTTCTTAACGGTCTGAAGCTCCAGCCCCAGTTCGGCCGCATCAACATGGGTAGGCATTGCCTTCAGCCAGTCCGGCAAGCCGCGCTTGGCCGGAATCGGCTTGGGCAGGATGGATTCGAGCTCTGGCGGGCAGCGGAAGATAACGTCCATGAAGGGCCTTCCCAGGCAGGAACAACACGGTCTGGCCGCCGGTGGAGTATGCGCGGCACCGACCCGGAAGTCAGTCGATAACCGCACCGCCCTCCTCAATCCGCCGCGCTACGAAAGCATCCAGTGCCTGGGCACGTTCATCCTCCATCACCGGCTGGCGATATTCTTCGAGCGCCTGCTTGAAGAGCCGATGCGCGCGTTGGGTCGCGTCGGGGGCACCGGCTTCGACCCAGGCACCGTAATTCTGCGTCGTCGCGACCAGCGGGTTATAAAACGCGCCCTCATAGTCGGCAAGCGTCTGGTCGGTGCCGAAGAAATGACCGCCCGGGCCGACCTCCCTGATCTCATCGATCGCCAGGGTATCGGCGTTGACCGCGACCGGTTCCAGGTAGGCCGCCATCGCCTGCAGCAGATCGACATCCAGCACGAACTTCTCAAACGAAGAACACAGCCCGCCTTCGAGCCAGCCCGCGGCATGCATGACCAGGCTCGCGCCTGAGGTCACCGCGCTCCACAGCGTGCCTTGTGATTCTGCGCCGGCCTGAAAGTCCGGTGCATTCGAGCTGGTGAAGTTCGAGCCCCGGAATGGCAGGCCATAGCGGCGCGCAAGCTGGCCGCCGATCTGGATCGCCTTGTTACCATCGGGCGAGCCGAACGCCGGAGCACCCGTCTTCATATCGACATTGAGAGTCTTGGCACCGGTCACAAACGGCGCCCCCGGCCGCGCGAGCTGGCTCAGCACCAGACCGGCCAGCATCTCTGCATTCGACATCGCGATCGCGCCGGCAAGCGCGACCGGCATCGTGGCGCCGGCAAGCGAGAACGGTGTCAGCAGCACCGCCTGGTTGTGGCGCGCAAGTTCGATTACCCCGCCGGCCATCGGGCTGTCGTATTGCAGCGGAGAATTGGTGTTGATGATCGCGTAGGTCGAAGTCTCCAGCCGGTCCCGCGTCGTGCCCTTGGTGATCGCAATCATATCGAGCACGTCATGGATGCGCTTGCGCGTGTGGCAGAACACGTAAGGCACCTTGTCGGTCGCGCGCAGCATGGTGCGGGTCGACTCCAGGTGGCGCACCGGAACGTCGATATCCATCGGCTCGACCGGGGAGCCACCCATCATGTGGATGATGTTGAAGTGGTGGCCCAGGCGGACGAAATCACGAAAGTCTTCCAGGGTTCCAGGCCGCCTGCCCCGTTCGAGATCGCTGCAGTTGGGCGGCCCCAGCACGGTGGTGAACGCCATGCGGCCATCGCCGATGACTAGCGCACGTTCCGGGTTCCACGAAACAATGCGGAAGGACGAAGGCACGCTCGCAAGCGCCTCTTCGACGATCTCGCGCCCGAGCCTGACATTGTGACTTCCCGCATCGACCAGTGCGCCTGCTGCGGCAAACAGGTCACGCGCTTCATCATCGTGAAAGTAAATGCCGATCTCGGAGAGAATCCGCAGCGAGGTCTCGTGGGTCGCTTCAAGCTCATCGGCTGAGAGCGGTTCGATGAATCCGTGGTCGTGTCGGGGCTGGCCCCAGGGACGCTGGGGAATAGCAGTGCTGCGGCGGCGTATTTTGCGCCGACCCGATTGCCGTGATGGCGTCTCCGCGTTCACCGCATTTTAACCCGCGGGACTGTAGGCCACGACTTCGATTTCAACCCTGACATCGACCAGAAGCTCGGAGATGACGGCCGAGCGTGCCGGTGGCTCGGACGGAAAATACTCGGCATAGACCTCGTTGAATCCCGGGAAGTCAGCCCGGTCGCGCAACCAGATCATGGCTTTGACGACATCGCCGAGTTCGCAGCCAGCCAAGGCCAGGGTATCGCGAATCAGCTCGATCGTGACCCGTGTCTGGTCCTCGATCGTACCTTCGGTCATCGGCGCCCCGTCTTTCAGCGGCACCTGGCCGGTAAGATAGACCATGTCGCCGGCCCGAATCGCGCGAGAGAGCGACAGCGTGCGCCCATTGATGACGAGCGGCCCGCCGATCACTTCTTTCTTTTTGGCCATCTAGCTAGCTCCGTTTGCAATCATCGAATGAAAAGTTCGCGCGGCATGGACGAAAGACTCTCCGCTCCTGTCTCACCGACACGCAAAGTTTCCGAAAAGACATAGGCATCTTCACGTTCCCAGATACCGATTATGAGGTGGAACGTGAAATCGGTTTCCAGAATGGTCTCATCGTCATCCTGCATGCTGAAGCACAGGTCAGGCCAATCCAGCCCAATCGAATAGCCGATCCTCGATTCCTTGCGCACGCCATGGGGGCCAAACGCCTTCATGAAAGCACGATGCACGTCACCGCAGGTTGCCCCCGGACGCACCGCATCAAAGCCCCCATGAAAGCCATCCATCACGGCATTGTGGACATGCAGCAAACGGGCCGACGGCGGACCAACAATGGCCGTGCGCGATAGGGCGCAGCAGTAACGATGCACAAAAGCGCCGGTCTCGAAATCCGTCTGATCGCCAACGCGGTAGGGTGCATCAGTCCACTTCAAATGCGGTGCCTGAGCAACACCAGGACCGGTCGGCATGGTCACCGGGCGATGTGGCCCACCACCACATTCGGGGGTGCCGGCAATCAGATCATGGGTGATCTGCGCAGCGACGTCGCATTGACGCACACCTTCGGCGATCCGGTCGATCCCGTTCATCAAGGCACGGTCCACGATTTTGCCTGCCTGGCGCATATAGCTCAGTTCAGCCGCTGACTTTCTGGTTCGTGCCTTGGTAACCACCCGGCTGCCATCCACCAGCGGTCGATCACCCAACACGCGCACCAGAGCCTGGTGATCGGCATAGGAAAAATTCGAAGCGGAAAACTCCACACCAATACGCCCGCCGCCGGCAATCTCGGCGATACGCCTGCCAATCACATCCCAGGGAGAGCGTTCCGGCGTTCCGATATGATCTTCGGGGTAACTCTCAATCCGCGACTCATCGAGATAGACGGTGGGATAAGCGCAATAGAGATCCATCTCGCGCAGAATGACGATCGCGTCCACATCCCCGGCCCGGACAATGGTCACCTGAGGCACGTAATCGGAGTCGCCTTCATAGCCCGTGAGATATGACATATGCGCTTGCGACAACACTACCAGCGTATCGATTCCGGCGGCTTCCATATTGGCATTCACGCGTTGTACGCGTTCACGGTATTCGGCAGTTTCAAAGGCAGACATGTTGTTCTCCTTTCAGGGGGTTTTTGTGGGGTTCAGACCGCATCCGCCATCGCGTCCCAACGGTCGGTTTCCTGTGCCACCAGAGCAAGTTTGCGACCGGCTTCAACCAGGCAGAAGGCATGGCGCTGAAACAGAACACCATCCGCGGGTGACCGGCAGACAACTGGCGCTTCCAGAGGGTTGCCGAGAGAGAGGATGCGCCCCAGGGGCTCTCCTTTCCTCACAGTCTCGTCGATATCGACAAACGGCTCGAATATCCCGGCGACAGGGGCCATCAGGTAGCGCCTGAAGGACAGCGCCTCGACGACACGAGATCGCCGTTTGCTGCGCCAGACCGGTGTGCGCAGGCGCCCCTTCATCATGCCCAGATGTTTCAGCACGTTGTTCATGCCGGTCCATGTGACGTCAACGGTCTCGGGCGTGACACGGCCAAGGCCACCCAGTTCGCAGCATCCAAAAACCTTGCCCAGCTGCTCGACCGTCGTGTCGAGCATGCCTTCACTGTCGAATTCCTTGATCAGGATTCCCACCGGCGCGCGGAATGCCTTCATCACACCCAGTGTGCGCGCCATGCGTTCCTTGCTGCGCAATTTGTGGATCATGACGCTGGGCATGATGTCGCTGGTCCTGCCACCGGCATGCAGGTCCAGCACAACATCGGCGTGGGGCAGAATGTGTTCGGTAATCATGTGCGCGATGCGCTGAGTCACCGTGCCTCTCGCCCTGCCCGGAAACTCCCGATTGAGATTCTTCCCGTCAATCGGCGACACACGAGTACCGGCATTCACGGCAGGCGGATTGAGAGCCGGCATCAGGATCACCGTGCCGCAGATCAGATCCTCAGCTTCGATTTCGCGAATCATGCGATGGATCGCGATCGGCCCTTCGTATTCATCACCGTGGTTGCCGCCGGTGAACAAGACGCGCGGCCCCGCTCCCTTGTGGATTACGGTGATTGGAAGGCGAACCGGCTCAATTGCCTGCACCGCAGGCAACGCAATCCAGGCAGTGTGTTTGCCCGGCGTGGTGAAACAGGGCTGCAGCCAGTCCAGGCGATTCCTGGCCATGATCGGTCTCCAGTTCTCGCCCGTCACTCTGACCGGTTGCGTTTCCAGCGCAAGCCCCGTTGAATGCGCTCGAACGAAAACGCGCCTTGAGGAGAGCACCATGTCGGAACTGACAAGCTATCAGATGCTGATTGACGGAGACTGGGTCGATGCCGGAGACGGCGCGACCTTCGAGAGCATCAATCCGACAACCGGCCAAGCCTGGGCCGAGATTCCAGCCGCCACGGAAGCCGATGTCGATCGCGCCGTGAAGGCTGCCCATCGCGCCTTCTCCGAAGGGCCCTGGGCTTCGATGCTGCCCAGCCAGCGGGGCAAGCTGTTACGTAATCTGGGCGATCTTCTGGGCGAGAAGTCTGAAGACCTCGGCCGCACCGAGTGCGTCGATACCGGCAAGATGTTCAAGGAAACCCGCTGGCAGGCCAAATACATCGCGGAATTCTTCCACTTCTATGCCGGGCTCGCCGACAAGGTGACGGGCGAGACCCTGCCGATAGACAAACCCGACATGATGGCGATGACGACACGCGAACCGCTCGGCGTGATCGCAGCAGTTGTGCCCTGGAACAGCCAGCTTTTCCTGGTCGCGGTGAAGATCGGTCCGGCCCTTGCCGCCGGCAACACAGTCGTCCTCAAAGCCAGCGAACATGCCTCGGCGGCCATGCTGGAGTTCGGCCGGCTGATCGAAGAGGCCGGTTTTCCGCCCGGCGTCGTCAACATCGTCAGCGGCTTTGGCGAGCCCTGCGGGCGCACCCTGACGACCCACCCGCTGGTGGCACGCATCAGCTTCACCGGCGGCCCCGAAACCGCCCGCCACATCGTTCGGAATTCGGCCGAGAACTTTGCCGAGGTCTCGCTTGAGTTGGGCGGCAAGTCACCGGTTATCGTGTTCGAGGACGCTGATCTCGAGAGCGCAGTGAACGGTTCGATGGCCAGCATCTTCGGCGCCAGCGGTCAGAGCTGCGTTGCCGGCAGCAGGATCTATCTCCACGAAAAGATCCACGACAAGTTCCTGTCCGATCTCACCAGCCGAACCGAAAAGATCCTGATCGGCGATCCGCTTGCCGAGGAAACCCAGATGGGCCCGCTCTGCACGCTGGGCCAGCTCAACGCCTGCGAAACCCAGGTGGCAAAAGCAATCGAACAGGGCGGCATCGTGCATCATGGCGGACGCCAGCCCTCCCATCTCAACGCCGGCTGGTTCTACGAGCCGACCATCGTCGAATGCCCCGACCAGAAGATGGAGATCGTCGATTCCGAGATGTTCGGCCCCGTGCTTTCGGTTCTGCGCTTCAAGGATGAGGAAGAGGTCATAGCCAAGGCCAACGACACCAAATACGGCCTGGCATCGGGCATCTTCACGCGCGACATCGGCAAGGCCTTGCGGGTCCAGAAACAGATCCGCGCCGGGATCGTATGGATCAACACCTACCGCGTCGTCTCACCGATTGCCGAATTCGGCGGCTTCAAGAATTCCGGCTACGGCCGCGAATCCGGTGCCCAGGCGATCTATGACTACACGAGGCCGAAGACGATCTGGATCAACACTTCGGACGAACCCATGGGCAACCCGTTCGTCATGCGCTAGCGGCCCCGTCATCTTTCCTGTTGCGCCACCAGTCCCTCGCAACGAAGGGAATGAAGACGAGCGTGAACAGGACCATCGAGACCGAGAGGCCTGCGGGGCCGAGGTGGTCGTTGATCTCGCCTACGATGGGCGGGCCGATCAGTGCGCCCAGGCTCCACATCAGGGTGTAGATTGTGACTGCGCCGGCCAGGGCCGAACCGCGGAACTTCGCGCCGATGATCGTGAGTGCAACGACATAGAGGCCGCTGGAAATACCGCCCAGGATGAAGAAGTAGACAAGGTTCAGAATCGGCCACTGGACGAATACCTCGAGCGTCGCGACAGCCAGAAGTGTCGTCACGAGCAGGAGAAGTCCGGTCAGGCGGCTATTGCCGCGGTCGATCAGCCAGCCGATCGGAAGCTGAAGCACGATCGAACCCACGGCAAAGACCGAAAGCTGGAGATAGGCGTGATCGACGCTGTAGTTCGTATCGACGGCGTAGACCGGCAGGAAGGTCCAGATCGCGACAAAGACCATCGCATAGGAGAGATTTAGCATCATCGGCACCGGTGCGCGGCACAACGGCACCACCAGCAGGCGGATCGATGGCCGGTGGCCGTCACCTTCCATGACCGGAGCGAGATGCCGGGCCCAGTAGATCGGCAGAACCGAAACCGCCAGAAGGACGGCAGCCAGAATAAAGGGCGTGTTTCCGGCGTGGCCGGCCCAGGTGAGAAGAAGCGGGCCCGCCGCCGTCCCCATGCCGAAGGACGAGTTATAGATCGCCAGCACCCTGCCGCGCGTCGCGTCGGTCGCAGCCTGGGTAATCCAGACCTCGCCAGCTACCCAACTGACCCCTGCAATAAAACCCATCACCAGGCGGATCGCGCTCCAGCCCCAGAAACCGGGTACGAAAATACAGGCGACAAACAGCAGCGCTTCCAGAATAGCCGAGACAATCATCACGCGAGCCAACCCGTAACGCGCCAGAATCAGCGGCGCGAGCGGGGCCATGATGAAGGGCGCAACAGAATTGGCCGCAGCGTTGAGACCGATGAGCTGGTCGCTGTAGCCCATGGCGTCGAGCCGGGTCGCAAACAGCGGCGCGTTGAACCCCGCCGTGACCGCGACCACCGTCAAACCGCTGATCACAGCCACAAGGCTGGCCAACGGCAAGGTTTCCGTCGTGCGCTCTGTCAAACTGTTGGATCCCCAAACGTTGGGTCGAACCTAAAGCGGATCACGTTTACACGGAAACACTTCGTGGTTTCGCGCAAACGTGTGAATCCGCTCTACTTCATAGAGTTAGAGAAACTTCACCCGATTTGCTCTAGGACGGCAGAAGCTCGATGACCAGCTATACGCGTGACGTTCTGGTTACGTGATGACGACGAATAATTCCGTTTATCGACAAACCGTTTGTCCGTTCTAATATGAGCAAACCGCACATTCAGAATGCTGTGCAATCTCTGGGAGGAGAAAAGCTATGAAAGTTACACAAATGAACCGGCGCGAACTGATGGCGGCGATGGCCGCAGTCGGCGTCAGCGTCGTGGGCACCTCGGCGATGAACCGTCCTGCGCGAGCCCAGGAGAACATCATGGGCGCCACCTGGGCCGGCTACGACCTGCCGGAACTCGCGGGGCCCTATCTCGACAAGTACGGCGTGATGCCCGAGTACAACTACATCGCGACCGACGACGAGATGTTCCTGAAGATCAACAACGGGTTCAATCTCGATTTCATTCATCCCGGCAGCTACATGCTCCAGCGCTACTACGATGCCGGCCTGATCCAGCCGGTTGATACCAGTCGCATCAGCAACTGGGACAGCCTGGCGCCGCGGATGCGCAATCTTGAAGGCGCGGTGCAGGGCGGCGTGCAGTATTTCGTGCCGGCCGAATACGGCAATACCTCGCTGATCTATCGCACCGACATGATCGATGCGGATTATCTTGAGGAAAACAGCTGGTCGATTCTTTATGATGATCGTTATGCCGGTCGCCTGGCCTGGTACGACGATTCCGGCATCACCGTTGCGATCGCCGGCCTCGTGAAAGGCTACGACAACATCTGGCAGATGGATGCCGAACAGCTCAAATCGGTTGAGCCGATGTTGATCGAGCAGCGCGACAA
>JABIUG010000205.1 GCA_018700655.1 Rhodospirillaceae bacterium
GGTCATTCTGGCCCTGATGTTGGCCATTGGCTGGAGCACGAGCGGGCTGGTCTTCCGCCACATCGAGGCTGCAAGCGCGCCTCAGATCATCTTCTATCGCGGCACCTGCCTGACCTTCGCTGTGATCAGCTTTGTCGTCTGGCGCCACAGGTTCTTCGCGGTCCGCGCCTTTGTCTCGACCGGCAAGGCCGGCATCGCCGGGGCATTCGGTCTGGGACTGGCCAGCGTCGCCTTCATTTCGGCCATGGAACATACAACCATCGCCAATATCAGCTTCATGATTGCGGCCACGCCCTTCTTCGCCGGAGGCATGGCATGGCTTCTGCTGCGTGAAACCATGACTCTGCGCACCGTCATCGCCACGCTGATCGCCATGTGCGGTGTTCTGGTCATGGTCGGCGAAGGGCTAGCGCTCGACAGCCTGCACGGCAACCTGCTTGCCCTTGCCTGCGCCCTGCTCTCGGCAGTCTATGTCGTCGCGGCACGGTTCGGGCGCGGTGTCGACATGGTGCCGACCGTTGCGATGGCCGGCATGGTCGCCGCCGGCACAGCCTTCCTGATCATCGACAGTTTCGAGATCAGCCTGCATGACTTTGCCCTTTGCGCCCTGCAGGGGGTTTTCATCAGCGCCATGTGCAACGGCCTTTTCACCCTGTGTGCAAGGCACCTTCCTGCGGGCGAACTGACCGTGCTTTCCCTGCTCGAATCAGCTCTTTCACCGCTATGGGTCTTCCTGTTTCTGGCCGAGGTCCCGACAAAGGTCACGCTGGTCGGCGGCGGGGTCATTCTTTCGGCGGTTCTGATCCAGGCGTTCTGGCCCGGCGCCTCACGTCGCGAACAGAACTGATCGCGTCCGTTCCGACGCAGTCTCCCCGGCGCTCTGCTGGTTCTCTCCCTTCAAGGAACAACACCTCATCACGGATCACACGACCATGAAAATCGGTTTCATCGGCCTCGGCAATGTCGGCGGCAAACTTGCGGGTTCCATCCTGCGCAACGGCTTTGACCTCACCGTGCGTGACCTCGACAAGGCGACCGCGCAGCACTTCCTCGAACAGGGCGCACACTGGGCCGAGAGCCCGAAGGAGATCGCCGAGACCTGCGAGCTCATCATTACCTGCCTGCCCTCACCTGCCGCCAGCGCGGCGGTGATGGAAGCCGAAGACGGTGTTCTGGCGGGTCTGTCGCAAGGCAAGATCTGGGCAGAGATGAGCACCACCGATGAAAACGAGATCAAACGTCTGGCAGCGCTGGTCCAGGCGACAGGCGCCGAACCGATCGAATGCCCGGTCTCGGGCGGCTGCCATCGTGCGGCCACCGGCAACATCTCGATCTTTGCCGGTTGCGAGCGCGCGACCTTCGATCGTCTGCTCCCCGTGCTCACCACGCTCGGCCGTCGCGTCCTTCACACCGGCCCGATCGGCAGCGCCTCGGTCCTGAAGGTGATGACCAACTATCTCGCCACCGCCAACCTGCTCACCCTGTGTGAAGCGCTCACGACCATGAAGATGGCCGGCATCGGCCTCAACACGACCTATGAGGCGATCAGGATTTCCTCGGGCAATTCCTTCGTCCACGAGACCGAAAGCCAGGTGATCCTGAATGGCAGCCGCGACATCAGCTTCACCATGGACCTTGTGCTCAAGGACATCGGTCTCTTCGAGGAAATCGCCGAGCGCAACAACGTGCCGCTGGAGATCTCCCCGCTGATGATCGACATCTTCAAGGACGGTCAGGAACGCTATGGCCCCCGCGCCTGGTCCGACGACATCATCAAGCGCCTGGAAGAAGCCTGCGACGTCTCGATCACCGCGCCCGGCTTCCCCGCCGAAATGCTTGACGACGAACCCGAAGAGGCTGGTTATGAGGTCGTGCCGACGGGGCGGGAATGAACTCCCCTCGGGCACGTAACAGGTCAGCCACTCATCGGGCCGACGACACAGTGTCTTATCGAGAGGTACAATGCGCGCAATGCTTGCTGGCAGGCCATGCACGCACTAAGTTCCGGCCCCTCTAATTCACAGGTTATCAGGGCGCCTTAACATGAACGACAGCACGAACCGGACCGCTGGCTCCATATCCGTCGATGTCCTTGTCACACTGGCACCGGTGGGCCTGTTTGCCTATCTGTCGATGCAACTTGTCATGCCGTTCCTCACGATTCTTGCCTGGTCCGCCATTCTGGCTATTTCGCTTTATCCGGTGTTTCGCAAAATGCAGGGCTGGCTGGGCGGGCGCGCATCGCTGGCAGCCTTGGCTTTTTCCCTGATCGGCCTGCTGATACTGCTGGTTCCGACCTACCTCGTCGGTGATTCCCTCGTCGGGTCTCTCGTCGATCTGTCAAACGATCTGCGCGATGGCAATGTCTCGCTGCCGCCGCCCGACGAGGCAGTCAAGGACTGGCCGCTGATCGGCGACAAGGTCTATGGCGCCTGGCATTCGGCGAGCACCAATCTGGCCGCCATGCTCGAAAAGTTTGCACCCGAACTCCAGCACCTCAGCGTGGTGTTTCTGAAAATCGCGACAGGGCTGGTCGTCGGCGTGCTCCAGTTCGCGCTCTCGATCGTGTTCGCTGCTGTGTTCATGTACAACGCCGCCTCGCTGTGCTTCCTGTGCGAACGCATTGCCGTGCGCATCTCCGCCTCGCAGGGCGTCCATTACGTCAAGATGGCGTCGGCTACGATACGCAACGTTGCCCGGGGCGTCGTTGGTGTCGCGATCATCCAGGGCGGCCTTGCCTCGATCGGCTACTTCGTTGCGGGTTTCCCGCTAGCTGGCTTCGTGAGCGCCGTGACGTTCCTGGCCAGCATCGTCCAGGCCCCGCCCCTCGTGATGATTCCCGCAATCATCTACATGTGGTCTGCGGAATCCACGACCACGGCCCTGATCTTCACCGCCTACATGCTCCCGGTGATGTTCTGCGACAACATCCTCAAGCCGATCCTCATGGCGCGAGGCCTGGAAACACCCATGATCGTGATCCTGATCGGCGTGATCGGGGGCACCCTTTCTGGAGGTCTTCTGGGCCTGTTCATCGGCCCGGTCGTGCTCGCCCTGTTCTACAAGATGATCCAAATCTGGACAGGCATCGACAAGGCGCCGGAGCCTGTGGAGATCAAATCTTCTGAATCGTAACGGGGAACAACATGACGGACACTGAGATCCACCCCAACCCCGACCTGATCGTCGGGCCCGATCTGCGCGAGGCCTGGAACACGGCCGAACGGCGCCGCTGGGGTTTCCATAACCTCTACCGGATCACGCGTTACGGCCTCTACCTGCGCAGCCGCGATGTGCTGTCGCTCCAGTATCGGATCGATCGGCGGATCGGCGACATAGCGGCGGTGCGCCAGCTCACCGGCACGACCTATTTTTCCGCCATGGTGGTGCTGCGCGGCGACACGCTGGTGTTCGAAAAATACGCACCCGATTTTGGCCCTGACCGGCCCCACAGCGTGATGTCGATTTCCAAGACCGCGATGAACCTGGTGATCGGCAGGCTGGTCGCCGACGGCAAGCTCGACCTCTCGACCAAAGTCAGGGAGCACCTGCCCGAAATCGGCAGCGGTTATGCCGGGGCGACGATCCAGGACGTCATGGACATGAACATCGTCAACTCCTACGACGAGGACTATTCAGACCCGATGACGGCCGCGCTGATCCACGAAAGTGCGATGGGCTGGCGTCTGCCGCCCGAAGGCATGCCCGACGAAACCGACCGCGAATTCCTCTGCACCATCACCAGCGACGATCTCGTCAACCACAGCGGCGAGCCGCAGTACAAATCCTCCAGCACCGATGTGATCGGCTGGATCGCCGAGCGCGTGAGCGGACGCCCCCTGCGCAACTTCTTCATCGAGATCGTCGAAGCCGCCGGCCTGGCCGACACCTTTTTCATGTCCTGTGACCGCGAAGGCGTACCCAACCTCAACGGCGGCATCTCGATGACCGCGCGTGATCTCGCCCGCTACGGCCTTCTCTTTACCCGTGGCGGGCGCGGCATCCACGGCCAGGAGGTCGGCAGCGAAGCCTTCATCGCAGCCACCCGCGCCCAGACCGGCCCCTATTATCCAGAACCCGCCAGCGCCATGAGCTACGGCAACCAGATGCGCACCAACGGGCGCTGGATCGGCCATGGCGGCTGGGGCGGCCAGTTCCTGCTGGTCGATCCCGAGACCGAAACCGTCGTCGTCTTCTACAGCGTGCTCGAAAACGAAGACGCCAGCGACTGGAAATACCAGCTCGAAACCATCGCCATGTCCGAGGCGATCAGTCTGATGAAACCCGCATGACCATCCGCCTTTATCTCGGAACCAACACTTACGCGCTGACCGTGCAGGCCCTGCTTGAGGAACTCGCGTTGCCGCACGAGCTCCGCTGGGTCAAAATCTTTCAGGAAACGCCCGATCCCGATCTCCTGCGGGTCAGCCCGCATTCGCGTGTTCCCGCACTCGAGGACGGCGACCTTGTCATCTTCGAGACCGGGGCCGTGGCACTCTACCTCGCCGAGACCTATGGCAAGGGCGCCCTGCTGATCCCGCCGGGCGATCCCGACCGACCGCATTTCCTGCAGTGGTTCCATTTCCTGGCGACCACCCTGCAGCCCGACGTGATGATGCAGTTCCACCCGGAATCCTATGCCGCGGACGCGGCCACACAGGAACGCCTGCGCCAGGCCGCCTTTGTCCGGCTCGACAAGGTCTTCCACACCCTCGATGCCGCCCTCGCCGATGGCCCCTGGTTCTTCGGCGACAAGCTCTCCATCCTCGATTTCCTGCTCGGCATGCAGGGCACCTGGCCCGAAATCTACCCCGACACGATCGACGCCTACCCCAACATCGCCCGCCACCAGCGCGCGATGCTGGAAAGGCCCTCGGTGCGCCGGACCCTTCAGATCCATCAGGCGAAAATGCGCGAGAATGGCGAAGACCTGATACTGGCGATCGATCCCGCGGGTTGGTGAGTGTTCCGGGTAACGGAAACCGGTCGGGGCTCACCTTGCATGTAACCGGCCAGACTGTAACGAGAAAAGCGAGCTGCCACCGCAGCAGCTCCCAGACTCAAGCCACGCCAGGCAGAGGCCCGTGGTTTCGGTGACAATTTACTTTTCTCCAGCGATCCCCGGCGTTGGTGACTGTTGCGGGAATAGGAAACCGGTAGCGGATCCCGTACGCGAGGTTGAAAACTCACAAACCGACACACTAGGCTAACTGTTCAATTAGGGAGAAGGACCATGCAGACGACATTCACCGATCTGGTAGGCACTGCCGCACCCGCCCACTGTTTGGCCGAACTGACGGACCTGGCGCCTGCCTTGGGCATGGTCACAGCCATCGATGAGATGGCGTCACTTGCCAGCGACGCGAAGCCGACAACCCCCTATGTCAATTGTCTCCACCTTGATGCTGTTGCCGTCCATGACATGGCAGCACAGGCCGGTGAGGCAAGGGGAACCGCAGCCGGGCGGAGTTGTGTGGGTCCCTGCTGACAATGGCAGGGCGGAACCTTGAAAACGGCGGCGAAAGCGGCGGCAGCAGGGGTGACGCCGTTTCTCGTTGGGCGACGGTGTCAGCTTACTTTCCTCAAGAATCCCGCCGCCGGGAAGAGATACCTTCAGGCAGTGCTCCAGGACCCATCGCGCGACGAACCGTCAATGCACCGGCCGAGACCCAACGCGGCATCAGGAACCCATCGGCCGCCCCGGAGAGCAAGGAGTTATCCTTTGCTCAGGGCTACCGCCATTGATACGACATCGGTCAGTCCAAGCGCTGCAAACCCCACGTAAACTCTAGTAATCGAGGCAAATCGAGATGGCACAGAACGCAGAACGATCGACCGGGGATGCGGCATCGGCACCGAAAAAGGTGCTGTGCCTGAGCGCGAGCGCGCGGCCTGACGGCAACGCGAGACAAATGGCAGAGGCACTCCTGGAGGGTGTCGCGCAGGCCGGGCATGAAGGTGAGCTCGTGCACCTCGCCGACCATGTCACCAGACTGTTTGGCAATTGTCGGGAATGCCGCAACGCCGAAGGCTTCTGCACCCTCGACGATGGGTACGAAAACATCCTGCTGAACAAATACGTCAAGGCCGATGCGGTTGTGTATGTCTCACCGATCTACTGGTACGGCATCTCCGGCCATCTCAAGAACTTCCTCGACCGCTTCTACTGTTACATGAGCGGCGGCTATCCCCACAAGGACGCATTCATCCAGGGCATGATGGGAAAGAAGGCCGCCCTTCTTCTCAGCGCCGAGGAGAACAGCTTTTCGAAGCGTACGCCGATCGTGCAGCACATGATTCAGCTCTGCGAATACATGGAGCACGAGTTCGTCGGCATCGCGGTCACCACCGCCAACAGCCACAAGGATGTACGCTCCGATCCCAACAAACCCCTCGACTCCGCCAGGGAACTCGGCCGTCTTCTCTTCGACATCCACGAGACCGACTACCGGCTCGACACCGACCGCGGCCCCATCATCTGGCAGGGCGACGATTCAGCCTACAAACATCCGGCCTATTGGCGCTGAGCACGGCCCGGGTTTCTGTGTCGGCGATTTCAGAAAGCCCACAGAAATCAGACGAAGTTGCCTATTTGTTCTTGCTCATGGTTTTCTGCCTCATCTTCGTTCCCTACGGTCACTACGATCAGCCAGAAAAACTCCATTATGAAAACCACCCAATCTGTCCCAAAGGCGCTGACGGCAGACAGAAGATCAGGAACAGCACGGTGATGGTGTCGACGATCGCCTTGGTCCGGGGTTTCCAGCTGGCATAGGCCAGGTCCATCCGCACATGCTCACCCTGCATCATCGAATAGGGCCCGCCCAGGATGTAATAGGCGACCATGCTGAACTGGGCCATTTCCAGGGTCCATTGCGCGGGCAGCAGGAAAACCTTGGAGATGCTGGAATAGAGCAGGATCGCCATCAGCACGAAGATCAGATACATCGCCACACGCCCGACCCGGCGGCTGACGGCCTCGACGATGCGCACGTAACGCTTCAGGAAATCGGGCATGAGCGCCCCCAGAAAGTACCCCGACGGGCGCTGCGGTTTGTGCCACCACCTGCGCCCGCATGACCGCACCCGGCGGCCTGGCGACAGTGTGCTCGGCCTTCGCCACGGCGGTCAACCGCGTGCCTGCAAACATCCTTGTCTCAAGGCATCACAACCCCTTGCTCCCGGGGTGCCTTATGCGTATGTTCCGCCGCCCGTTCCAATCGGAACAGACGCAACCCTGCGGAGGGGTGCCAGAGTGGTTGAATGGGGCGGTCTCGAAAACCGTTGTGCGAGCAATCGTACCGAGAGTTCGAATCTCTCTCCCTCCGCCAGATCCCCCTTTTATCTGATTTGCACGGATCGCCTTGAGTGGCATTAAAGCCCTGTTTCATTGGGGTTTCCTGCATTCATTGATTGTTCTGGATTTCTTTCGATTGTGCCGGTATTGCTTCCTTGGGTGGTATGCAATGAGGTATGAATCATGGCCCTGACAGGTAAGCTGACCAAGAAGCTGGTGGAGAATCTGGGGTCTGGACGCCACGGTGATGGTGGCGGGCTTTATCTGGTTGTTGACCCATCGGGCGCTCGGCGCTGGATCGTGCGAGTGGTGGTTAAGGGGCAGCGCAATATCAAAGGTGCACCACTTCGCACTGACTTCGGTTTGGGCGGGGCGGATGTGGTGACGCTCAACCAAGCGCGGGAACGGGCGCTGGAATACCGGCGGATGGCCAAGCAAGGCTTGAATCCCCGATTCAACGTTGGTCGCGAGATACCCAGTTTCGAGGAGATCGCGGGCCAGGTTCATATTGACCGGATGCCAACGTGGAAAAATGCCAAGCACGGGGCGCAATGGATCAACACTTTGCGCGACTA
>JABIUG010000206.1 GCA_018700655.1 Rhodospirillaceae bacterium
CCAGCCGCAGGGTCCCTTGGGCAGAAGGTCGCAGGAGCCCACGGGGAAGAAGCCGTAACCGTTGGCATGCTGCGCGGGCCGGCTTGAAAGTGCGGTATCATCGATGTCGAGCACCACGGCGAGTTGTTCGCCTTCGCCGGCCTGGGCGCTGCGGCTTTCGACCCAGACAATGCCGGACTGGATCGCTGTCTGGACATCGCCGTCATAACTGCCGGAATCGAAGTAGTGGCTGATGTCGGCCTTGAGGTCGCTGAGGTTTTGCGGTTGTTCGGCTGTGGCCGAAATACTTGCCAGGCATGCCGCAGTGATAACGCCGAATTTCCAGATCAAGTTCATGGCTCAGTCCTCAGCTTCATTCGTGCCTGTGCTCTTGTAGTCCGCCGTGAGCAGGGAATAGAGGAAATCCATCTTCATGTAGGTGCCCCAGCTATGGGCACCGGTGTCGGGCAGGACATACCATTCCGCCTGGGGTGCGCCGATGTAACCGGAGATGTGGCCGGATTCGGCGACAAAATTGGGTTCAAGCCGCATCACCGTGGGAAGTCCTGGGGGATGGTCGTCCTGCTCCGGGGTAAAGCGGTAGGTCGCGGCCTCGTTGAAGTTGGGCCCGATGGTCGAGCGGCTATGGCAGGTCATGCATGAACTGGTGGTCTGCATGCCCTGCTCGATTTCCGAGTTTGCCAGCACAATGGGGCGACCATAATCGTCGGTGTAGTCAATCTGGGTGCCGCGCAGGCGGTAATGTTCCCAGGCGGTGCCTTCTAGGCCGATTCCGGCCGGGGCGGCTGTGCAGCCGACCGGTTTGTCCGGGCAAGCGACCGCATCAACCGATGGAATGAGCCAGCCTTCGTCATAGTTGCCGCGCCGATAAGCGTTGTCTTCGTGTTCGAAGGTCGCCCAGAACCAGTTAGGGAGAACCGCAGAGGTGAAGTGAAGCCCGGAAAGGCCATAGAGCCGCTCATCACCTTTGGAATCGGTAAAGATGTTCCACTTGTAGCGGGGTTTGTCGGCCTCGGTGATCTCGCGCCAGACCGCCTTCACTTCGATCGAATCGGTGGGAAAGCCGATCTCCGTGCCTGCATAGAACATCGCTTGCTGGCCATCGATCGAATAGAGCGCGTTGGCACTGATGTAGTCGAAGGTGGATTTGTTCATGCGCACCTCGACATTCTGTTCCTCGCCATGGCCCGGCCGCACCGGCTGGTCAGCCAACATCAGCTGTTGCTGTACCGGAATGCCCTCGCCGATCGCCCTGGTCCCGGAAAGCCCGATATCCTCCCAGCTTCCGGGATCAGGCGCGCCGGGAAGGAAAACTTCGGTCTTTTCGGCCCAGGTTTCCCACACGACCGGCCCGTCGGCGCCAAACCCGGCGTTTGTATCGGGCGCTTTGGCGTCAACATCTGCCGGCCAGTTCAATGCGATAAACATCGTCCAGGCAAAGTGGTCGGGTTGGCCCAGCGCAAGATTGGCGTCACCTGGCGGCACCCAGGGTTCGGGCTCGTCCGCCTGCGTCACGTTTGAACAGATCAGCGCTACCGACAGAGCGGTAGCGACAGTCAGATAACGCAAGTCCATCCCGAATTCCCAACCCAGTTGTCCCGGTGATCGAGATTAGAGCCGTTTGTGCTTGGAGAAAACCTTCTGAACTGTCGTCCAGCAGGCGGGATCTGCAGGCGTTGCGGGGGCAGGGTGCCAAGGGCAGGGCGTATCGTTGGTTCCCGGCCTGGGCTGCGTGGCTTGATCTGGCCGTGATGGCAGAGTAGCTGGAGACTATGAACGCCTCGCCAACCCCGCACAGCCGTCGCCTTTCGGTCGCCCCCATGATGGATTGCACGGATCGCTACGATCGTGCCTTCCTGCGCTGTGTGACGCGCCGGACGTTGCTTTACACCGAGATGGTGGTGGCCGATGCGGTCATCCATGGCGACCGCGAACGGCTGCTGGGCTTTGATGTCGACGAGCATCCCATCGCAATGCAGCTTGGCGGATCCGATCCGGCGACGCTGGCTGAGGCGACGCGGATTGCCGAGGGGTTCGGCTACGGTGAGGTGAACCTCAACGTCGGCTGCCCCAGCGACCGGGTGCAGTCGGGCCGCTTCGGGGCCAGCTTGATGGTCGAGCCTGATCTGGTGGCACGCTGCATCACGGCGATGCGCGAAGCGGTCATGATCCCGGTCACCGTGAAATGCCGCATCGGCATCGATGATATGGACGATGAGGAAACGCTCCCAGCCTTTATCGGGAGAATAGCGCAGACCGGCTGTTCCAGCTTCACGGTGCATGCGCGCAAGGCCTGGCTCCAGGGGCTTTCGCCGAAGGAGAACCGGGAAATCCCGCCGCTGCGTTATGACGTGGTTTATGCCACCAAACAGCGGTTCCCGGATCTAGAAATCATCATCAATGGCGGCATCCCGGATCTTGCGACAGCGCTGGAGTACCTTGAGCACGTCGATGGTGTGATGATCGGGCGCGCGGCCTATCACACGCCCCATGTCCTGGCCGAGGCGGATCACCTGTTCTTTGGCGAGCAGGCGGTCCCGCGTTCCCGCCGAGAGATCGTCGAGGCCTATCTGCCCTATCTCGAGCGACAGCTGGGGCAGGGTGTACCGCTCCACCGCATGACCCGCCACATGCTGGGCCTCTATCAGGGCCTGCCCGGCGCGCGCGCGTGGCGGCGGCACTTGTCAACACAGGCGCCCAAGCGTGGCGGCGATATCGGTGTCGTCGAAGAAGCGCTGGCTTTCGTCGAGCACGGCGAGGGGTTCGCCAAGAGCGCCTGATCCCAGGCGGTATCGATGAGGAACAGCGTTAAGACGTATGGCAGCAGGCCTGAAGTTTGTTGCCGTCGAGGTCGCGGACATAAGCGCCGTAATAGTGCTCGTGATAGTCCGGGCGAGGGCCGGGCGCACCTTCGTCAGCACCACCAGCAGCCAGGACGGCGGCATGGAAGGCGTCGACTGACCTGCGGTCGGGTGCAAGCAGGGCGACATGGGTGCCGTTGCCGACCGTCGCGGCCTTTCCATCGTATGGCAAACAGATGAAGAGCTGCGCCGGTTGTCTGGGTGGGCCATAAGCGACCAGCCCGTGTTCCAGCATGGTGAGGGTCCGCGCAAAACCCAAAGTCTTGAGGGTTGCGTCGTAGAATTCCGTAGCTTTATCCAGGTCGTTCGTACCCAGCGTAATGTGGCTGTACATCGGTTCTCTCCCCGATTGTTATTGCATCACATCTCCGACATGGCCTGATCCATGGCGGTGATCAGCGTGTCGGCGTTGTCGCGGCTGAACACCATGGGCGGGCGGATCTTGAAGACATTGCCGTCATGGCCTTCGCGCCCGGTCAGCACGCCCAGTTCACGCATCCGGTTCATGATCGCGACCATGGTGTCGGCATCGGGCGTGCGTGTCTCGCGGTTGCTGACGATCTCGACACCGGTAACGAAGCCATGGCCGCGGACGTCACCGATGCATTCATGGCGTTCCATCAGTTCGCGCAGGCCTGCTTTCATGTGCTCGCTGGTGATGCGGCAGTGCTCCAGAAGATTTTCGTTCTCGATCACGTCGAGCACGGCAAGACCGGCGGCGCACGCCACAGGGTTGCCGCCGAAGGTGCTGAAAAGCCCCGTAGCCTCGGTAAAGGCATTCAGGATTTCGCGGCTTGTCACGACGACACCCAGCGGGAAGCCGTCACCGACCGGTTTTCCGATCGTGACGATGTCGGGTTTCATGCCGTGGTATTCGAAGCCCCACATATGCGTCCCCGGACGGCCGAAGCCGTATTGCACCTCATCGCCGATGATCATGCCGCCTGCGGCACGGACCTTGGCCGCGACCTTCTTGAGGTATCCCTTGGGCACATCGGGAATGCCGTCGGAACAGAACGATGTATCGATCATGAAACAGGCAGTTCCAAAACCGGCCTGGTCGAGTTCGGCAATGGCGCGGTCGGCATCTGCTGCATACTTGTCAGCCAGACCTTTCTCGCCTTTGCGCCAGGGACCGCGATAGGTATCAGGTGGCGTCAATTGCGCGACATGGCCACCGGCACCGTGTCCGATGTTTTCGGGCGTAACAGGCGAAAGCGCAGCGATGGCTTCGGTGATGCCGTGATAGGCCTCATGCATGACGATACCGCCACGCTTGCCCGTCAGCATGGTGCTCATCTGCCATGCAATGTCGTTGGCCTCGCTGCCGGAGTTGACCAGAACGCAGGCATTGAGGTGTGAGGGCATGGTGCCCTGAAGCCGCTCGGCATATTCGGCCAGGATTGAATAGACATAACGTGTGTTGGTACCCAGCGCCGAAGCCTGCCGCGTGATCGCGTTGACGACATGGGGATGGCAATGGCCCACGCTGGTGACGTTGTTGTAGGCATCGACAAAGGCCCGGCCGTTGGCGTCGTAGAGGATTGCACCTTCGCCACGCTCGACATGGAGCGGCTTCTTGTAGAAGAGGCTCAAGTGTTTGCCGAGGTACTTGTTGCGGCGCTTGAGCTGCGCCTTCAGGTCAGTGGCTTCGGGCGTGCTGACCGTGCCCTTCGCGCTGCGAGCCGGGAAACGCAGGGCATCGCGGAACATCGCGGTGCCGGCTTCGCGTCCAACCGTGAGGATTTTGTCGAGCGCATCGGTCGAGGTTTTCTCCAGGCCGGGCTGGTAGTCGGGCGAGCCCGTGCGCGCCACTGCGCGGCGTGCAACGATCGTTGCGGTCAGGGCAAACCGTGCGGCGATCATGTCGAACAGAACTTCGACTTCGTCTTCCATCAACGGCATGACCGAATCAAAACCCAGCGCGACATCGATGAAGGCGTTCATGGTATCATCGACCTCGAAGCCGAAACCGTCGGCCGCCATGGCGACCTCGGCGGCGATCGGACCATAGATCATGTCGCCGAAGTCGATCACGCCGGCCGCCGTGTCCGGCTTGGCGGGATCAACCACAACATTGGCCATGTTGGCGTCGTTATGGATGACCTGTCCGCGCAGATGGGTCCAGCGCGGCAGGACATGATCAATGAAACCATCCAGCGCCTTTTCGCAGAGCCTGCGGCGGTTGCGGTTCTTGATGTCGCCGGTGTGAATGCGCAGCGCGGGGGACTGCTTGATGTCCCAGACCAGGGTGTGGAGCGCGCTGGGGTGATAAAAACCCTGCAGGGCCTTGTCCAGGCGTGCAACCAGGGCGCCGGTGCTGTGGCGCAGATTTCGGTTGTCTTCGACCAGATGAAGGTCGGTGCCTGGAACCCAGCCCAGCAGTCGCACGATGCTGGTTCGCCCATCGGGCGCCTTGGCTCTGCCGAAGGGCAGGCCGCGTTTGGTCGGCACGACCTTGGGCACGAGCATGTCGGGGTCTGTTTGGGCGATATGGACCAGTGCCTTGGTCTGGAAATCGATCACGCCTTCATCTTCTTCCGGGTGGAAGAACTTAAGGACCCATGTGCCGTCGCCGTTGCGCAGGCGGAAATTGAGATCGCGATCAGAATCGAGAAATTTCAACTCGCCATCGATGCCAAACAGGCGACGCGCGATGCGGTGAACCTGGTCTTCTGGAAAGTCCGGCGTATCGCTGATGAGAAATTTGATGTCGCCGCTAGTGTCGTTCATGGCCGGCCCTTTGGAGATTGATGCCGGAGTTTGCCTCAACGCTAACCCCCAAGGAAGAGGCGACCGACCTCCGGGTCGTCAAGAAGTTCGCGGCCACGACCTGCCTTTGCAAGCTGGCCCGAGACCAGGACGTAGCCGATGTCGGCGAACTCCAGACCCTTCTTGGCGTTCTGTTCGACCATCACGATGGTCTTGCCGTCGGTTTTCTGCAGGTCTTCGAGAATTTCGAACACCATGTCGATGAAACGCGGCTCCAGACCGATCGAGGGTTCGTCGACCAGCAGAACCTGGGGTTCCATAATCAGCGCGCGGCTGATCTCGAGCAGGCGGCGTTCACCGCCCGACAGGTTGCCTGCTTTCTGGTGGCGTCGCTCGGCAAGGCGGCCGTAACGATCAAACACCATCGCGGCGGCCTGTTTGGCCTCGGCCGGGCGGTTCTTCAGAAAACCGCCCATCAACAGGTTTTCCTCGACGGTCATGTCGGGGAAGACGGAGTTGTCCTGCAGGATATAGGCGACGCCGGCGGTGGCGAGTTTCTGGTTCGAGGTCAGGCGCGTGACGTCATGGCCGCCCACGCTGATCGTGCCGCCCTGGACATCGGCAAAGCCGTAGATCGCATGCAGCACGGTCGACTTGCCGGCACCATTGGGGCCGATCAGGCAGAGCGACTGGCCCTTGCCGACCAGAAGGTCGAGGCCGTGGAGGATTTCCATGCGGCCATATCCGGCAAGCAGGCCAGAGAGATCGACCGCGGTTTCCCTGCCGTCGGTCAACGCCATCAGGGCTTCGCGCGATGGTCCGGCATCCGCCTGACCGCGTGCGGCCTGTTCGACGGCATCGACCGACATCACGGTGTCGACCGAGCCCAGGCCGTAACCGCGGATCGGGTTCTTGTCGTTCATCAGTGGCCGCCCAGATAGGCGTCGATCACGCGCTGGTCGCCCCGGATCTCGTCTGGTGTGCCGCTTGCGAGCAACTGACCATAGGCGAGACAGTGGATGTTCTGCGCCAGATTCATGATGACGCGCATGTTGTGTTCGATGACAAAGAGCGTGATGCCGAGGTTTTCATTGGCACGCTGCAGCCGTTCGATCAGGCCGTTGATCAGCGTTGGATTGATCCCGGCCGTGGGTTCGTCAAGCAGCAGCATCTTGGGGCGGATCATCAGGGCCATGGCGAACTCGAGCAGTTTTTGCTGTCCGAAAGAAAGATCGCCTGCCATCAGATGACGCTTGGAATGAAGGCCACAGAAATCGAGCAGGGCTTCGGCGCGGTCGCGGGTTTCCCCTGAAACCGGACGGAGCAGATCCATCAGGCCGTAACCGGCATCGGCATAGCTGATCGCCATGTTCTGCATGCAGGTCATCTTGCCGAAGATACGGGTCTGCTGGAACGTGCGGATCATACCCAGCCGGGCGATCTCGGGCACCCGCATGCGGGTGATTTCGCGGCCCTCGAAGGTGATCGAGCCGCTGTCGACGGGATGATGGCCGACCACGGAGTTGAACAGCGTCGTCTTGCCCGAACCGTTGGGCCCGATCAGCCCGGTGATCGAACCCTGCGGCACGGAAAGCGAAACCGCTTCGTTGGCAACAATGCCGCCGAAGCGCTTGGAAATATCGGTGATGACAAGCTGATCGGTCATGGGGTTTCAATCCGGTGGCCGAAACGTTCGGGCCAGCGTGCCCGCACCCAGCCCAGAATGCCCTGCGGGAAAAAGACCACGATGGCGACGATGATCAGACCCAGCGCGACACGTTGCCAGCCCAGCAGATAGGTCCAGAACAGCTCCTGAGTGACGTGAAAGACAAAGGCGCCCAGTACCGGACCCCAGAGGGTTCCCTTGCCGCCGAGAATGGCCATCAGGACCATCCAGACGCCGAAGGTCGCACCGGCAAATGCGGTATCGCGCGGATCGATGAATCCCAGCATGTTTCCAGCGGCACCACCGCAAAGCCCGAGGAACAGGGCGGCCAGCATCCATGCCGCGACCTTGTAGAGATCGGTCTTGAGCCCGAGGGCTTCGGCCTTGTCCTCGTTGTCGCGGATGGCATTGAGCGCGAGACCGAACCGGGTGCGATAGACCAGCGCCAGCACGATGAAGCTGACCAGTGCGAGGCCAAAGAAGAGATAACCAAAGAAGATATAAGAGACGTCCGGTGCTGCCGGAAAGATCGGCGGCGACATGCCCGAACCCGCACCGATAAAACCCCAGCCACTGGCAAGTTCGCCTGCCGCGATGCCCAGGCCCAGGGTGGCGATGGCAAAGTAATGGCCGCGCATGCGCAGGATCATCGACCCCAGCACGGCGGCGAGTGCCACGGCGATGACCGCACCAAGGCCCATGCCCAGGAACAGGCCCGGGAAGTAGTCGAGGCCGCCATCGCGCTGCAGCACGGCGGAGGCATACATCCCGGTGCCAAAGAAGATGATGTTGCCAAAGGTGTTGTAGCCGGTCTGGCCGCCCATGATGTCCCAGGTCAGGGCAAACAGAACCATGATCCAGAGCATGGCGATCTGGGCGCGGAAGGCTGGAAAGATCAGCGGTGCGGCAATTGCGGCGGCGACGATCACGATCCCCAGGATGAGCTGACCGCGCCCGTTCATTTCAGATACTTGCGCTGGCGTCGCAGCAACGTGTTGCGCACGACCAGAATGACGACGAGCAGGCAGAAGACAAAGGCGACCTGGAACTGTGCGCCCAGAATGAAGGCGGCGAAGTTTTCGGCCGCGCCAAGCCCAAGACCGGCCATGATGACGCCCGGCAGATTGCCCAGCCCGGCCACGATCACGATCATGAAGGAACGCACGGTATAGGGCAGGCCGATATAGGGATGGACCGAATAGGCCATCACGACCAGCGCGCCTGCAGCACCGCACAGGGCGGCATTGATGCCGTAGGTCGCGGCAAAGACCTTGTCGGTGTCGATCCCCAGGACCCGTGCTGCCCTTGGGTTTTGCGCCGTGGCGCGGATCGCCTGGCCCAGCCGGCTCTTTTTCAGGAACACGATCAGGATGAGGCCCAGCAACAGGGCACCGACGCCGGCGACGACCTTGATCTGGCCGACCGTGACCGTGTAATCGAACAGAAACCAGGTCGAGAGCCCGGACTGGACGGTTCGGACGTCACCGCCCCAGATCTGGTTCATCAGTTGCTGCAACAGGATTGAGAGACCGAAGGTGGCAAGCAGGGAGATGAACATGTCCTTGTCGACCACGCGCCGGATGACAACGTAGTAAAGCGCGATCCCGAAGACGAACAGCACGGCCGCTGCAATCGGAATGCCGAAGAAGGGGTTGATCCCCCACAGGGTGAGCTGGAAGGTGATGAAACCACCCAGCATGACAAACTCGCCCTGGACGATATTGATGACGTTCATCACACCCCAGACCAGGGCCATGCCATAGGCGGCGATCGCAAAGATCGCACCGAACAGGATGCCGTCCAGTGCCACCTGCAACAACAGGAAGGGCGCATCGAAAAGAAGCTGGATGTTGTCGATCATGTGAGAAACCAGATCAGCCCGGCCCGCATAACGCGGGACCGGGCTGATGGATTATCGTGTTAACCGGCCCAAGAGGGAACGTGATTCAGCGGTCGGCCCAGGGCGGGATCGGCCAGCGGACCTCGGCAGCGGCCCATGCCGTCGGCGCGACCACGACATATTCGCCGTCCTGAACCTGATAGAGCACCATCGGTTTGGCGGTGTTCTTGCCGGTCTCGTCGAACAGGATGTTGCCGTAGAAGGTCTGCATGTCCGTTGCCGCAAGAGCATCGCGCACGGCGACCCTGTCGAAGCTTCCGGCACGCTCGAAGGCATCGGCAAAGACCATCACGGCCGCTGCGGACTCGGCTGCCTGATAGGGCGGGGCATAACCGTATTCGGCTTCGAAAGTGGCGGCGAAGTCTGCGGCGGAGCCGAACAGGTCATCGCTGTAGGAGAGGCTGGGCGCCCACTGGCTGGCGCACAGGATGTACTCTGCCGCATCGCCGAAGTTGCCGATGATGTCGGCGCTGTCGCAATGGGTCATGGCGAGCAGGGGCACATCGACCCGCATCTCTTCCATCTGGCGAACCGCGAGCGTCGCGCCCTTGGCATGGCCGGAAACAAGAAGGATATCGGGCTGCAGGGCCTTCACCTTGGCAAGGGTCGCTGCCATGTCGTTAAGTTCGGGCGGAAGCTGATCGTCGATCACGACGGTGATACCTAGGGCCTCGGCATCGGCCAGAACGCCGGTCCGGATGTCCTGGCTGAACGGGTCGTTCTCGAAGGCCGCAGCCATGGTCAGCGTCGACGGGTCGCGGCCTTCGGCTATGGCGATCTCGGCGGAAAGCGCCACGGCGCTGGCAAGATACTGCTCGGTCGTGGAGAGCACGGCGAAGAGGTATTCGTAACCCTGATTGAAGAGCGAGAGCGAGGCGCCATTGGCTTCGACCATCGGCACGCCGTACTGCTCGGTGACCGGGGCGATCGCCTTGGTCAGGCCGGAACTGTAGGGGCCAAGCATGAACTCGACGCCGTCCTGGTTGATCAGGCGTTCGGCCAGCTGGGCGCCACGTGCCGGGGTCGATTCATCGTCGTAGTAGATGATGCCGAGCTTGTAGCTCTGGCCGTCGACTTCGATGCCGCCGGCATCGTTGATCATCTGCACCGCCAGGTCATAGCCACGCTGGGTATGCTCACCGTTGGTGGAGTATTTGCCGGTGAGCGAGATAGCTGCGCCGAGATAGACGGTATCGCCCTCGACCTTGGCCGATGCCGGCGCGATTGCCATGGCAGCGAGGCCAAGCGCCAGTGCGCCACGGCGTGTCCACTTGCCGGTCATGATGTCCTCCCTCAAGGATCGAAATTGTTATCGGCCCAATCTGGCCGATGGTGGCAATTCTGTCCACCAAATGCCCCGAACCAGCGCCGAAGGCGCTGTTTAGCGTCTGACAGATGTTTGCTGCGCGTTGGTGTCGATTGATGGTCGAAATCGGTGCTCTCGAAACGGCAGGCCATCGGGCGTCCACAGGGCCGCCGTTGCATTCGCAGGCCGCACCGATAATGTCGCGCCCAACTTGGAGATAACGCGCCCATGCAGATCAGCGCAGCATTCGACGGTGGGAACATCGTGGTGGAGAAGGCGGATGATCCATCCGACATCCGCCTCGCCGTGCGCAAGGACATCAATGCCGAGTTCCTGCAATGGTTCGATTTCCGCCTTGCCGGAGCGCGTGACCGCGATTGTGTCATCACGATCACCAACGCCGGGGCCTGCAGCTATACCAAGGGTTGGGAAGGGTATCAGGCGGTCGCGAGTTACGACCTCGAACGCTGGTTCCGGGTGCCGACCAGCTATGACGGCAAGGTGCTGACGATCCGCCACCGGCCCGAGCATGATCTGGTCGAATATGCCTACTTCGCGCCTTATCCCTATCAGTGTCATCGCAACCTTTTGGCCACGATGCAAACGCGTGCCGGCGTGCGTGCCGGTGTTCTGGGCCAGACGGTCGAGGGCCGTGACATGGACGTGTTGGAAACTGGCGAGGGGCCTTTGCAACTCTGGTTCATCGGCCGACAGCATCCCGGTGAAACGCAGGCATCGTGGTGGATGGAGGGTTTCCTTGATCGGCTGACCGATCCCGTCGACGCCCTTGCACGCTCCCTCAAACAGGCCGGGACCTTCCATGTCGTTCCACACATGAACCCCGATGGCGCCATTGCCGGCAATCTTCGCACCAATGCGGTGGGCACGAACCTCAATCGCGAGTGGCAGGAACCGTCAGAGGAGCGCAGCCCGGAAGTTTTTCATGTGCGCCGGCGCATGCAGGATACCGGGGTTGATTTCATGCTCGACGTCCATGGCGATGAAGGCCTGCCCTACAACTTCATCGCCGGGCCGTCAGGGATCACGGGCTACGACCCCAAGCTGCTGGAACTCAGCGACCGGTTCTGTTCGGCTCTGAAACAGGTCAATCCGGACTTCCAGACCGAACACGGTTATCCCAAGGTTCCCGAAGGCAAGGCAGACTTGCGAATCTGCTGCAAACACGTCGCCAGCGCCTTTGGATGTCTGGCGATGACGCTGGAACAACCCTTCAAGGACAGTGCGATCACGCCAATGCCGGACGAAGGCTGGTCGCCCGAACGCTGCGCCCGACTGGGTGCCGCGGCGCTTGATGCGGTCGCTGCTGTCATTGCCGATCTTCGACTCTGACACAAAATTCTGTGTCAAAATGAGACTGATCAGAGTGCCCCAGAACCCGTTTCAGAGACAGGTGACCGCCGGGTGACCGAGCACCATCTGTTCTAAAAAGTTTGCGCCGGTGGTCACTCGTCGTCCCCAAGGTGCAAAAACCCGTTCGTCCTTCGCCGCCCGGCTGTGACCCGCCAGGTTCCCTGCGTTTCTAACCTACTGGAAGCAATCGCCTTATACAAAAACTCGACTGTTTGTGACGCGCGTTTTACCAAAAAAGCCTACCGCCCGAAACGGGAACTGGCACAACTCTTGATGCGGTAGATGGCACCAACGACCAACCGTTTATGAAAAGAGTGAGCGCAAACATGACCACGGAAATCTTGGGCGACTTCGGCGACGACGTTCTCTTCGGCACCGACGGCAACGACATCATCTACGGCGATCCCGAAGGCGGGACCGGAGGCGGTGACTGCGCTGCCGACAATTTCAAATCCAACGGCCACGCCATCTCTAACATCGTTCTCTATGTCGAGGTCGACGGCGAGGTCGTGAAGGTGAAACTCGACAACTTCGCCGACAACTTCGCCTTTGACACCGATGACCTGGCGCTCGATGAATTCATTGCCGATCAGTTTGGCGATGGCGCCGAAATCGTGGCTGCGACCGTGAAGGCCGGCGCCAACTTCTCCGGCATGGGCCCGGGTGAAGGTGCGCTCTGGATCATCGACGACAGCTACGATGCTTCCAGCCTGCCCACGGGTTCGGCCGACTACACTTATCAGTACGATGTGCTCGATAACTACGAGAAGAGCTGTGACGGCGACGGTGAAGAGCCGGGCAACGACACCATCGACGGGGGCGCGGGCGCCGATACGATCTTCGGCGGCGGCGGTGATGACGTGCTTTACGGCGACACGCTTCACGATTTCGCGCCCATGCCGCACGCCATTTCCAACGTCGTCCTCTATCTTCAGGACGACGCTGGCGAGGTCCTCAAGGTGAAGGTCGACAGCTTCTCCGACAGCGAGACCGATGTGTTCGACGCCAACGATCTTGATCTCCAGAGCTTCATTGACGACAACTACGACGAGATGGAGATGGTTGCGATCACCATCAAGGCCGGTAATAACAAGTCCGGTATGGGGACCGGTGAAGGTGAACTCTTTGTGATCGACGACAGCGTGGCGATCGAGGATCTCCAGGCGGCCGGCGGAAAGAAAGGGCAGGCCGATGCCTCCTTCGATTACGTCACCGATCTCGAGCCGCTCGGCACGCCCGACGAGGGCGACCTGCTGATCGGTGGCACCGACGACGACGAGCTCTATGGCGGCGTCGGCGCGGATACCTTCGTGTTTGCCGATGGCGACGGCCACGACACGATCGGCGACTTCCAGGTCGGCGAGGATATGATCGACCTTGGCGGCGTATCGGGTATCTCGGACTTCTCCGGTGTTCTGGCTGCGGCCTCGAACGACGGCGACGATGCCGTGATCGCTCTCGACGACGGCAGCATCACGCTTGCGGGCGTCCAAATAGAGGGTCTCTCGGTTTCGGACTTTTTGTTCGCCTGAAAACAGTCCTGATCGATGTTTCGGAAATGGGGCCGCCCGGGATGCCGGGTGGCCCCTTTCTCGTTGCCGACAACGATTCAATCCAGACGGCAGATAGATTAGTATGGGGTATGAGTGATCAGGATGCCGTGCTGGCGGCCAACATGGATTTCTACGTGGCCTTTGCCGGCGGTGACGTGGACGCAATGGAAGCGCTCTGGTCCAAAGCCGATGATGTCACGTGCATCCATCCGGGCTGGCAGGCACTGGTTGGGCGTGACGCGGTGATGGAAAGCTGGCGCGCCATTCTGGCAAGTCCGCCACCCGTCAGATGTGTTGGCGCACGCACATTTGTGAACGGGACAACTGCTTATGTCATCTGTTATGAAGGCCTTGGTGACGGGATGCTCGTGGCGACCAACATATTCCGTAAGGAAGAGGGTGTCTGGCACGTGATTCATCATCAGGCTGGTCCGACGCGGACTTTTCAAGAGGCGTCGCCGCAGCGCGATACGCCGCTACACTAAAGACGGTGACGATTGTGGAGATGCGGATCTTGAAACGCCTTGTCCTGGCTCTTGCGACCATCCTGTTTGCCGCACTGCCGGCCAGTGCAGATGATTATTCCGAGGGCATGGCGGCATTCAGCCAGCGTCAATACACGCAGGCTGTCACTCTGTGGGGCCCGATTGCCGAGAGCGGCCATGTTGGCGCACAGTTCAATCTGGGCCGGATGTATTTTGATGGTATCGGGGTGATCGAGGACAAGATTGTCGCCATTGCCTGGTATGCCCGTGCTGCCGAGCGCGATTTCGCTCCGGCCATGGTGCAATACGGTCTGGCCCTGATCAGTGGCCTTCACATCGAAGGCAATCATCCCCAGGGAGTCGATTTCATCCTGCGCGCCGCAGACTCCGGAAATGCCGAAGGGCAGTTCCAGGCGGGTAAGCTCTACCGCGATGGCGTAGCCGTGGAGCGTGATTACGACGAGGCGGTAAGCTGGTATCTGGCTGCTGCCGAACAAAACCACACACGGGCCCAGTACCGCATGGGTTTCATGTATGGCTCCGGCTACGGTGTGCCCCAGGATTTTGTGCAGGCCTATTACTTCTACGGCCTCGCCGCCGCGCGGATGCCGATCAGCGGCTCGGCCCAGACCCAGTTGACCGAGTATATGTCGCTCGAAGAGATCGCCAGCGCCGAAGCCCTGCTGAACGGAACGCCAACCATCGCTTCGACCGAGTAGTCGGCGACAACATCCCTTTGCCCGGGTGAATTACCTGCCTGGCAATGCCTCAAGCTTGATGTGCGTCAACGAAGACCGGTCGGTAATCGGTCAGTCTCTGCGCGATGAACATCAATCGGCCCCTGCTCGAACGTAACGTTCCGCGCTACACCAGTTATCCGACCGCACCGCATTTCCATGAAGGCGTTGCCGGCCCGGAGCTGGCGGTGTGGCTGGGTGAGCTTGAGCCCAATGCCACCCTTTCAATCTATCTCCATATCCCCTTCTGCAAGGCGATGTGCTGGTTCTGCGGTTGCCACACCAGTGTCGCGAACCGTTATGACTTGGTGGCGTCCTATGTTCGTGACCTGATGGCCGAACTCAACCTTGTGGCCGATGCACTTGGCGGGTCTGGGCGGGTGCGTCATATCCATTTCGGCGGCGGTTCACCGTCGATGCTCAAACCCGCCGGCATCGATGCTCTGGCTGCCCTGATGCGCGAGCGCTTTGTTATTGAGCCGGGCTGTGAGATCGCGGTGGAGTTCGATCCCCGCGGACTGTCGCCCGAGACCGTGGCGGATTTCGTCGGTTTGGGCGTCAACCGCGCCAGCCTTGGCCTGCAGGACATCAACCCCGTGGTCCAGCAGGCGATCAACCGGATCCAGCCGCCCGAGAGCAACCACCGTGCGGTCGCCATGTTGCGTGATGCCGGTGTCTGCGCATTCAATCTCGATCTGATCTATGGCCTGCCCTATCAGGACGAGGAAGCGATCGCTGCGACAGTCGCCCATGCCTGCGAACTCGCACCCGATCGGATCGCGCTGTTCGGTTATGCCCATGTGCCGCAGATAAAGCGACATCAACAACTCATTCCGTCCGAAGCGCTGCCCGGTGCCGAGATGCGTCTGGCGCAGGAAGCACTGGCGGCAAAATTGCTGGAAGCGGCCGGATATCGGCGCATCGGACTCGATCATTTCGCCCGGTCGGATGATCCCATGGCGGTGGCGATGGATGAGGGGACGCTGCAGCGCAATTTCCGGGGTTACACGATCGATCCCGCTGCAGTGTTGATCGGTCAGGGCGCTTCGGCGATCGGTTCGCTGCCGCAGGGGTATGTCCAGAACTTCGCTGATGTCCCGTCCTGGCGCGATGCCGTGCGGCGTGGCGAACTGCCCGTGCGTCGTGGTGCCGCGCTTGCCGGTGATGACCGGCTGCGTCGTGACATCATCAATCGCCTGATGTGCGATCTCGAAGTGGACCTCGCGGTCTTGCAGCAACAGCATGGCATCGACGCGGATCTGACAGTTTCAGTGGAACGGTTGGCCGAGCTGGAGAACGCGGGTATTTGCGAGATTGAAGGTGACAGCGTCAGGGTGGCAGAAGAAAGCCGTCCTTATGTCCGCTTGGTCGCGGCAGCCTTTGATGCCTATCTGGGCGACAACAACCAGGGTCGCCACAGTCGCGCGGTGTGACCAGAGCGGCTTCACCTGATTTGAATGTATCGCGAAGCGATTCAATCATATCAGGACTTGCTCTATGCCGCCTTGCGGCCCAGACGCATCAGGGCCATCAGAAGACCGCCCGCGAGTAATCCCCAGAACGCACCTCCGATACCGAAGACCGACAGGCCCGATGCCGTCACGATGAAGGTGACGGCGGCGGCTTCCCGGTCCTGGGCTGCGGCAAGGGCGGCGGAGAGCGACCCGCCAAAGGCGCCGAGCAGGGCCAGGCCCGCAACGGCTTCGATCAGGATTCGCGGCGAGGCTTCCATGAAGCCGGCTGCAGCACCCGCCAGCAGCCCCAGAATCACATAACAGGTGCCGGCTGTTGCGGCTGCCCAGTAACGTCTGGTGCGATCCGGGTGGGCTTCTTCGCCGGCGCACATCGCCGCTGTAATCGCTGCGAGGTTGACCGCATGGCCGCCAAAAGGCGCAGCGGCCAGACCAAAGAGACCGGTGACGGTGAACATGCGCCCGGGCGCCGGGCGATAGTCGTAGGTCTGCAGTACGGCGATGCCGGTGATGTTCTGCGAGGCCATGGTGACGATGAAAAGCGGCAGGGCGATGCCGATCAGCGCGGCGATGTTGAAGGCTGGCATCACCAGGATCGGCTCGGGTGTGACCGG
>JABIUG010000207.1 GCA_018700655.1 Rhodospirillaceae bacterium
GTGCGCTCGTGCGTTTCGAACAACACAATCTGGTCGATTCTCTGCCACCGGTCACCGCCGTTGATATAGCGCTGTGTCGAAATGTATTCATTTATCTCGATGGTTCCGCTCAGGAACGTGCGGTTGGCTTGCTGCGGACCGCCTTGCGTCCGGGCGGCGATCTGCTGCTTGGTGTGACCGATCGCTTGCCGGTGGGGTGTGGTTTCGAGCGTTCTGCGACCGGAACCGCTGTCATCTATCGCAAGCAGGGCGGCTCGACATGAAACTGAGTCTGCTCATGCGTGTTGGCGATGACCGTTATGCGATCGATCTTGATCAGGTCGTGCGTGTCGCGCCTGCCCTGACTGCCGCGCCCTTGCCTTTTGCTGTCTCGGCGCTGGAAGGGCTTGCCGCCTATGGCCGCGATATCGTGCCGCAGATGTCATTGTGTCAGACCGTCGGAAAGACCGATGCCCTGTCAGAGGGTGACTATGTTGTGCTTGCGCGCACCGCATCGGGCATTCTTGCCTTGCGTCATGATGGTTTCGACGGTGTTCGGGAATTGCCTGATGGCAGGATGGCGCCCATGGCGTCACCTGTCGGTGACTGCCGTACCAGCATGATCAAGCTTGCCGGGTTCCGAATTTATGGAATCGATGCCCGGCGCATTCGTATTCCCGGTGAAGCTTCCTTGCCCTCCGTGGCCCCGCTGGCACAGCGCAACGACGATGCCGACCGACATCAAGAGCCGATATCGCGTGTCCGACAGCGCAAGATGCTGGTTTGTGAAGATCAGGGTGTGCAGGTCTTCTTTGATCCGTTCCTGGTAACCCGAATCGCTTCGACCGCCGAAGGAGTCATCGTCGTCGCGCTTCTCCACGAAGGGCTGAGTGCGAACCGACAGGTCGAGCGTGTCATGGGTATGGTGGAGGAAGACAGCAGCAGCAGGCCGGAAGGTGGCATTGTCTTTGCGCCTGGTTCCGCCGACCTTGCCGATCTCGAGTGGCAGTTGGCCGATGACCTGAAATCTGAAGAGGCTGCAGAGAACGAACACGAGAGCAGGCAACCGGTGTTTCAGCTCAGCGCTGGTTCGACCCACTGGGCCGTGCGTACCGGTGATGTCCAGTCGATCGCGCAGGTGCGAAGCTGGTGCGCGCTGGACTGGTCAAAAGGCGGCGCTGATGGCCTTGTCGTCGTTTCCGGCGATGTTCTGCCCGCTATCAGGCTGGGCGGAGCATCACATGCCGGCGCGATGTGCGTGGTTGTCCGTGATGGCACCCATGCCTGGGCGCTTGTTTGCGACAACGCCATGGACCTGGGGTCGGTTCCTTCGGGTGCCCAGGCCGCAAGCAGTCCGGTCTCGCGTGAGGTCGTCGAAGTTGATGGTACGCCGATGATGGTCCTTGAGCCGCGCTGGCTTGACCGCTGGGGCGAGGCGGCATGACGGGCCAGGCCCCGATCCGTGTGGCGATCGTGGACGATTCCGCGTTCATGCGTATCGCGTTGCGCCAGATGCTTGGCCGTTCGCCCGATGTCGAGATCGTTGCAGAGGGACGCAACGGGCGCGAGGCGATCGAAATCGCCCAGAGAGAACAGCCGGACCTGATGACGCTGGATGTTCTGATGCCCGAACTCAATGGTTTGGAAGCTCTGGCCGGCATCATGGAATCGGCGCCTTGTCCGGTGCTGATGATCAGCACGGAGACGCAGCAGGGCGCGGAGACGACGATGCGGGCGCTAGATCTCGGCGCGGTCGATTTTATCGCCAAGACGACGGATATGGCCACGCTTGATATGGCCTGGATCGGAAACAAACTGATCGAAAAGGTGACCTATTGGGCACGTCAGAACCGGCCGGCGCAACGTGTGCGCAAGGTGCCTGAACAGGCTGTCTTGCGCTCTGTGGAGGAGCTAGCGAGGGTTCCAGACATGATTGTGATTGCGGCTTCGACCGGCGGCCCCCGCGCGATCACGGAGTTGGTCGGAGGCATGCGCGCTCCGCTCTGCCCGGTGGTGGTCGCACAGCATATGCCTGAAGGGTTTACGGAAGATTTCGCGCGCCATCTCGCTCTGCGCAGTGGCCATCAGGTGGTAGAGGTTCAGAGCGGTGGAGAAATCCTGCCCGGAGGCATGACCATTCTGGAAGGTGGCGTCGACAGCGAGGTCAAACGCAGTCAGGCAGGCAGATTCGAGGTCATGACACGTGGGACACATCAGGGGGTGGTGCATCCCTCGGCCGATCTTCTGATGCAATCGGTTGCCGAACACTGCAAGCTTGCCGCAGCAGTCATCCTGACGGGAATGGGTGATGACGGTGTTGTCGGTTCGCGCCTGTTTGCTGCCAAGGGATGGCCCGTTCTGGCCCAGGAGCCCGCCAGTTGTGTTGTTGCCGGCATGCCAGGTGCGGTCATCGCTGCCGGCATGGCTACGGCCGTACTGCCGATCGCCGGAATTGCGCGCCAGCTGAATCGGTGGGCAGTGCCGCGCAAGGGTCCAGGAGGGCGCCATGGTTGAAAGAGTGCTGGTGGTTGACGATTCCTCGCTGATGCGTGTCGTGATCAAGGATTTGATGGCGGCCGACGATGCTTTCGAGGTCGTTGGTGAAGCGGTTGATGGCCATGAAGCCCTCTCGCAGGCACGGGAACTGAAACCAGATCTGATTCTGCTCGATATCGAGATGCCGCGCATGAACGGGATTGAAGCGTTGAAGCGTCTCTCGCTGCTATCGACTGCACCGGTTGTGATTGTTTCGTCTGCAGCACAGGTTGGATCGGATCAGGCGCTCGAGGCCCTGCGGCTGGGCGCTGCTGCCGTGGTTGCCAAGCCTTCCGGCGCACTCAGCCTCGACCTGGAGGCCAAACGTGGCCACGAAATCGTCCGTGCGGCCCGACAGGCCGTAGGCCTTGATGGTGCTTGATGGACGACATCCAGGAAGTCCTGTGGCAACAGTTCGAGATCGAGGTTTCCGAACACCTCGACATTCTCGAACGCGAGCTCGGGTCACCTGATAACGCCTCTGCACCCGATGCTATCGCGACCATCTTCCGCTCCTTCCATTCGACCAAGGGGCTTGGCGCCGCTATGGGCGTCACCAGCGTCGAGGCCCTGTCACACAGTGCAGAGAGCCTGTTTGCACAGGTGCGGGACGGTCACAGGGCCCTGGATGCCGGCCTCGCCGAAACTCTCCTGCAGGTGGTTGATGCCTTGCGTGCGATGGTTCCTGAAGCGGTTGCGCAACGTGGTGACGCGACAGAACGCAACGACCTTCTGGAATTGCTGGCGACCCAGGGTCCGATCTCCTCATCCGCGACTGCAAATAGGGATACGGCGGGGAGTGGCGATGCGCTCGATGCCGCTGACGAGGGTATTGCACGTATAGCCGATCGTCTGGCGGCAGTGATGAGCGATCTGGTGGCGGCCCTGATGCCCGATTGCGAATCCGATGCCTTGCGCCGGTTGGATGATGATCTGCTCGAACTCGATGAAGCGATCGGCCCACTGGGTCTGCAGGGGCTGCGGCGCCAGTTGCGCCAACTCAGCCGGGCCGTGCGCAAAGAGGGCCCTGACGACCCGTTGATCCGTGGATTGGCGGTGGCGCTTGGTACCGTCGAGGAGCTGACCGGCCGATCCGCCGGGCGCCGTGAACTGCTCAGCCATGTTGCGCAACGCAGTGCCGGAAAACTGCTGCGTGCCTGCGCCACGGCCGCCGAGTGGCTGATGGAGGAGGCTGATGCCGATCAGGCGATTGTTGCCCTGCGCGATGCAGCAGACCACGCGGGGCTGCTTGAGCTGCCGCACTCTGTCACGGTTCTTACCCTGGCTTCAGATGTTCTCCAGCGTGGTACACCGACCGAGATCACACGTCAGCGTATCGGGCGGATTGCCGATCGCATCGGTGAAACAGCGGCCTCGAATCCACCCTCCGATCTGGCAGCCGAAGACGCGGTGCGGTTCCGCGAGATGTTGCGTGCCGGCGGCCTGGCCGACAGTGCAGCTGATCTGGTCGAGCGCGCGCGTCAGCTCGGCGTCAGCGATCTGGTGCTCGATCAGCCTTCCGACGAGACGATCGAAAAACTGCGAAGCGTGCTGGATGACCCCAATCTGATCCTGCTCGAACTAGAGGCTAACCTGGAATCCGATTCCGGGTTGGCGGCCCGTGTGGCAACCTGGATCGGAGACAATGCCGACCCCCTGGCGAGCCGTGTTGTTGCATCCGGTGATGTCCCGCGCACCAGGCTCCTCGTTGCCACAGCAGCGCGTCCGGCAGCAATCAAAGCCGATCTCAACACGCTTGATCCCGGCCGTGGTCAGCTGAACGTTCGCATTTGTGATGGTCATGAAGCCGAAGAGGCCGAGCAGCAGGCGGCACAAAAGGTTGAGGAGATTGTGCGTGTTCCGGCACGTGCGATTGACGACTTGCTGGATCGGTTGAGCGAATTGATGCCGGTCGCTGCCGGCCTTGAAGAACTGGCGGGCGAGGACCGTTTAGAGGCAATCCTGCGTTCCGGTGGCGCACACCAGGGATTGTCGACCGAGTTGCTTGCTGAAGCCGGCACGGGTATGGCCGATCATCGAGACCGGCTGCGCACGGTTGCCGACGACCTGGGGCGAGTTCTGCGTGGCTTGCGCGATGCCACGATGGACCTGCGTGTCGTGCCGATCGAAACCTTGTTTAACCGGTTCCCTCGCGTCGCTCGCGATTTGGCACGCAGTCAGGCCAAGGAGATCCGGGTCACGGTCGAAGGCAACGACGCCCGTATCGACAAGGGCATGATCGAACAATTGACCGATCCATTGATGCACATGGTGCGCAATGCCGTGGACCACGGCATGGAACCGCCTGACGAACGGGAAGCTGCTGGAAAGCCGCGTCATGGCCAGATTGAATTGCGCGCCGAGCAGCGCGGCGAGCATGTCGTGGTCGAGCTTCGCGACGATGGCCGTGGCATCGATGCCACCAGAATTCGTGCCAAAGCCGTCGAACGAGGCATGTTGCGTCAGGGCGAAGCCGATGCGCTGGGTGAGGATGCCGCAATGCGCCTGATTTTCGAACCCGGATTTTCCACCACACAGGACGTTACACAGACATCGGGGCGCGGTGTCGGAATGGATGTCGTGTCATCGGCCGTGTCGCATCTGGGCGGATCGATTTCTGTCAGCTCCATCCCGGGCGAAGGCACCACGCTATCCCTGGATCTACCGCTTTCGGTTGCCCTGCAACGTACGCTGCTTGTTGAATTGGGTCCGCAGTTGTTCGCTATTCCCGATCGCAGGGTGGTCGGAATCGTGCGGGCCAATGGCGGGTCGACCGTCGACCTTCCCAATGAGAAGGGTGTGCCGATCGCCCCGCTTGGTGAACTGCTCGGTATGCCTGGTGGCGACGACGTGCCCGATGAACGGCTGGTAGTGATCTCGTCTGGCGGGCGGAGCCTTGGGCTACGGGTCGATCGCATCCTGCGTCGCAGCGATATCTTTGTCAGGGATACCCATCCCGCGATCGCGCGAATTCCAGGCCTGGGTGGCGTCACCCATGTTGCTGATGGCCGGATTGCGATGATCCTCGATCCCGATGGTCTGATCGCCCTGTCAGAGCGCGACGCCGGTCAACTCTGAAGCCAGTGCAGGGTCATATAAGGTTGAGCCGACCGGGCTCGGTCGTTGCTGTTCAGGGATCGGCCTTGCCGAGTGCGCGCATGGTCGCCACGCAGGAATCGGTCAGGTCGTTGATCAACCGTTCGAGCGAGGCGAGGTCGGCCTCCGACTTTGAAGCCTGTTCAAGCGAGACCGATGCGTCACTGACCAGGCCGAATCCCAGATTGAGTGCACCGCCCTTCAAACGATGGGCCAGGGAAATAACCTTTGTATGGTCTTTCGCGGCTGCCGCGGCAACGATTTCGTCGGTTGTTCCCTTGCAGGTCACGCGGAAGAGTTCGATCAGGTCGTCAACCTTTTCAGCGCCTATCATCTCCCGCAGGCTTTCGAGCAGCCCTTCATCAATCCGTACGGAGAGTGTGTTCTCACCGGATCCTCCACCCGGTCGTGCAGGACGACAATTGGCGACCGATTGCTCGTCGATCGCTTGGGCAAGGCGCAACGGGTCGATCGGTTTGGTGAGCACCTGATCCATGCCGACACTGAGGCATAGTCGTACGGAATCGGGCATGGCGTTGGCTGTCAACGCGATGATCGGAACGCTTGCCAGCACCGGGTCGGCAAGGCTTCTGATCTCGCGGGTAGCCTCCAGCCCATCCATATGCGGCAATTGAATATCCATCAGGATGAGGTCGAAGCGCTCGGTCTCGGCATGGCGTAAAGCATCAATGCCGTTGTCGACGGTCACCACTGTATGGCCGTCATGCATCAGGAGATCCTAGGCAACCTTCTGATTGATTTCGTTGTCTTCGACCAGAAGGATGTGTCGTGGTGAAACCTTCGGGTAGGCTGCGGGTCTTGCGCTTTGTCTTTCGATTTCGCTCTTGGTGCTTCTGCTCAGAGTGATGCCGAACCAGAATGTGCTGCCGTGACCGACGTCGCTATTGACGCCGATATTGCCGCCCATCGCTTCGACGATACGTTTGCAAATCGCCAGACCAAGGCCGGTCCCCCCACGCCGCCGCGCTTCGGCACTGTCGACCTGGTAGAATTCGGTGAAGAGCTGTTCTTGGGCCTTTGCCGCAATTCCGATCCCGGTGTCCTTGACTGCAAAACGCAGGCGCACGGTTACGTCGGTCTGATCGACTTGGGTGACCTGAATCTTGATATCGCCGTGCTCGGTGAACTTGATCGCGTTGCCGATCAGGTTGAGCAGCACCTCACGCAAACGGCCAGGGTCCGTCTTGACCGCGCGCGGGACGTTTTTATCCATCTCGACGGAGAGTCCGACGGCCTTTTCCTCGGCACGTGCCGCCATCACCGCCACCAGATTGCGCACCAGGCGGTGAAGGTCGACGTCCTGGTTCGCCAGGTCGATCCGACCTGCTTCAAGTTTGGAGAGATCAAGCACATCGTTGAGGATCGCCAGCAGCGAATCGCCGGAATACTGGATCGTCTCGACGTAATCGCGCTGTTGATTGTCCAGTGTGCTTTCCCAGAGCATGCGCAGCGTGCCCATGATGCCGTTCAGCGGGGTCCTGATCTCGTGGCTCACCATCGCCAGAAATTCGGTACGCGCTCTGGCTTGTTCTGTCGCGCGGTCACGTTCGCTGGTCAGGGCCAGTTCGGTAGCCTTGTGCTCCGAAATATCGAAAACCCAGCACAGCACTGCCGGAGCGCGTTCGAAACTGGTCACTTCAGCCGTAACTTGTGCCCACAATCTGGTTCCGTCACGGCGACGAAAGCGAACCTCGACGGTGTCGATGGGCTCAGCGATCTGTTTCAGGAAATCATCGGGTTCGATGAACAGCCCGTTGGCTGCCATCCCCACGAGTTCCTGCTGGTCGCCCAGCACAATTTCGGCAAGACGGTGATTGGCATAACGCACGATGCCGCCGCCATCGATGATGGCTGCGCCGACCGGGCTGGTGTTGAGCAGACTTCGCAGGTGTTGTTCGTTTCGCGCCAGTTCTTCGGCCAGGTCGCCCATCTCGGCTGCCTGACTCTTCAGGAACTGCTCGCGGTGGACGGAGTTGGTTACGTCCATGAGTTCGATCAGGCAGAACCGCCCGCCACGCGCTTCGAGCGGTTTGATCGTTGCCTGATGTTCAATTTTTTCGCCCGTTCCGGCCTCGTTCAGGGTTCGCTCCAACGGGAGCAGGCGAGGATTGAGGGCACGCGACAGAGTTGCTGCCTGGCGCAGGCGGAGTGCCGCGTCGATTGCCTGAAGGAGACGCTTGGGCAGGGGTTTTTCGAAGACCTGCTCGAGGCGCTGACCCAAAGCGGCCTGTACCGGCACACCCGAAGCTTCGGCGATCCAGTTGTTCCAGAAGACGATATCGCCATCGGCATTGAGTAAAATGACGCCGTGTTCACAGCGGCCCAGCGCGGCGCCGAACAGGTCTGCGACCTGCGGTTGGGCTTTAAGCTCGGAACGCGGTGTCGCCATCAAATTTCCAGGATTAGTGCAGCCGATCGAGCAGACGGCTCGCTGCCTCACGGAAGGCCGCGACCGAATCAACGTTTAGAACGAACGTGACATAACCTTCAATATCACGCCCTTCGACGTTGAAGTCGACTTTCACGACCAAACCCAGGTCGAACCCTCTTGCTCCATCGAAAACAGCGCCCGAGGAGCCTGAAACATAGCGGGGCAGCGACGTAGCGACTTCACGTTCGAGGAGGTCGCCAAAGCTGCTCAGGCAGGCATTGAGAATGATGTTGCCGATCTCGGTCAGCGCTTCGCGCTCCAGTTCGGTGATTGCTGCAACAGGCTCGTCAGACTTGAGTGCGGCCTGGGCCAGGCGGAAGCTGCTTTCCTCATGGAACATCAGCAGAGCGGCGCCATCGAACGGGCCCGAAAAATCCTGGCTGATGATGCATACATCGGTACCGAAACGGCGCTGGAAGTAGCTGCTCGCCTCGACCAGAGGTAAAACAATGCAGAACGGCACTGTGAACGTGATCGGCGCATCCAGCAGTTCGCTCATGGCAAGGGCAGCCTTGCCCGCGCCGATATTGAAAATTTCAGTGAAAGCGTCGCTTTCTTCGACAGAGAAGTATGCCGTCATCGTTAGAACCCAAGGTCTGCCAGGAGTGAATCGATCTTTTCAGCAGTCACGGGTTTGCGATGAAGCGACATCCAAGCTGCTCGGCTCGCTGCCGGATAGCGCTTTGGATGTTGGCGGTGACCAGCGTCATGCTGGCATTTGGAGCCACACCACGCAGGCCTTCGACCAGATCCAGTCCGCTCGTACCCGGCATGTTATGATCCAGAATGACATGGTCAGGCGTCTGGTGGCGTGCAGCCTCAAGCGCCTGATCGGCGTTCTCGGCCTCGACCACGACAGCATCTGAATGGCGCTCAGCTATGAGACCGGACGCCATCATGCGTGCCAGCCTGCTGTCGTCGACGATCAGAAACTTGTCCGCCATTGTCATTTCCACAATCTGGGCCCCCTCGCAGGATGCAGGCATCTTGGCCCGCACCCATGTGCCGTAGCGGGAACCATATGACAAAGACTAATATGTTCCGCGCTCAAGCAACCATGTAAGGGCGGTTGAAACTTCGGGATAGAGCACCGAATCATCGAGGTGACGGCGATCACGGCTAGTTGCCCCTGATCGTTGGTGTCCGTGATTGCGATCACTCCTTTTGACTGGCCGGTCAGAGAAAAGGGGGCGTCAGAGTGGCCTGCTATGGTTGTTTTTCTTGTTGGCCTCTCAAAGGCACTGGAAACTGGCCGTTGGCCACACCGAATCGTGCTTGGCAGTGTCAGGGTGAATGCAGTTGGGGAGTGGACGATAGGCGTTGTCCGCGGCTAGTCTGTCGCCGAACTGCCGCTACGGCAGCAAGCAAACAAATTGGGGCGGATGCAGGCACGTAAACGTGCGCGTCCAACAGGTGAGGTGAGATGACTGAAGCGTCAGAGCGGGACGTGAAATTGACCTGTCGGCATGTCTGGAAGGTCTATGGGCCCGAAGCCGACAACTTCTTTACCAATGGGCAAGGCGATGTGCCCGACCCCGATGGGCTGGTCGAGCGCGTGCGTGAGTCCGGCCATATCGGCGCGGCCTGCAATGTCAGCTTCGATGTTCATGTCGGTGAGATCTTCGTCATCATGGGGCTGTCGGGGTCCGGCAAATCGACCATTGTTCGCTGCTTGTCACGCCTGGTCGAGCCGACGGCCGGCGAGGTCATACTCGACGGTGAAGATCTGTTGCAGGTCAGCAAGGAAAAGCTGATTGATATCCGCCGCCATCGCATGGGCATGGTGTTCCAGAATTTTGGCCTTTTGCCCCATCTCTCCGTGCTCGAAAATGTTGCCTTTCCCCTGCAGGTTCAGGGTATCGACAAGCCGAACCGGCTTGCCCGCGCTATGGAAATGATTGAGCTGGTCGGTCTGGCGGGGCGCGAGACCAGTTATCCGCGCCAGCTTTCAGGTGGCCAACAGCAGCGCGTCGGTATTGCGCGAAGCCTCGCGGTGGAGCCTGAACTCTGGTTCCTGGATGAGCCGTTTTCCGCGCTTGATCCCCTGATCCGGCGTCAGATGCAGGATGAGTTCCTGCGTTTGCAGCAATTGCTCCACAAGACCATCGTGTTCATCACCCATGACTTCCTTGAGGCCCTGCGGCTGGCCGACCGTATTGCCATCATGAAGGACGGCAAGATCGTTCAGATCGGCACGCCTGCCGAAGTTGTGATGCAGCCGGCCGATGACTACGTCGAGGAGTTCACGCAGGATGTTCCTCGCGTCAAGGTGCTCACTGCCGGGGATATCATGAAGCCGGTCGACGCCAGCGTTGATGTCGTCGCAGCTGTGCCGGTCAACATGACACTCGAGGGTCTGATGCCGCGCTTCGGCGAACGACTGGGCGTTCTCAACATCGAGAACGATAGTGGCAATGTCATTGGTCAGGTTACGCCCCAGGGTATCCTGGCAGCACTTGCGACCGAAAAAGACTGAGGAGCTGCCACATGTCCGTTACCACACAAGATAACGCTCAGGCGCCTCTCGGTGGCTCGATCCTGGACAGGTTATCGCCCCAGTTGATCAGCTGGATGGTGTTTGGCGCGTTTACCGTGCTTTGTCTCGTGCTGCGTGGCGACGAAAAGTGGCTTTTGACCTACCCAAAGGAATGGTTTCTTCCGATCGAGGAAATCCTTGAAACAGGGATGGATTGGTTCACGCTGAACTTCA
>JABIUG010000003.1 GCA_018700655.1 Rhodospirillaceae bacterium
AGGATCAGCAATACGATCGCCAGCAGGATGAACGATAGCGCGCCACCCAGCGGCCAGTTGGAAACCACGGTAAACTGCTCTTCGATCACCGTGCCGATCATCGCCCCCTGGGTTCCACCCAGCAGCTTGGGCTCGAAGAACGAACCGATCACCGGCACGAAAATCAGGACGGAACCGGCGGCCAGGCCCGGGATTGCCAGCGGCAGAATGATACGCCAGAGGATCGTATGGGCGCGCGCGCCAAGGCTGCGCGCCGCTTCAATCACGGAATCATCAATCGCCTGAAGCGACAGGTAACAGGTGAGGATCATGTAGGGCAGATAGGAATGGGTCAGCCCGATGATGATCGCGGTATAGGAATCAGTGAGATCGACCGGCGGCAGGCCCGGCGCCACAAGGTGCACCGCCCGGTCCAGAATTCCGTCCGGGCGCAGCACGATCGTCCAGGAAAAGATGCGGACCAGCGCATTCGACCAGAACGGCAGGACGACCAGCAGGAACAGCGCCTCGCGCCAGCGCCCCTTGATCCGCTTGGCCAGGACATAAGCTGCCGGGAACCCGATCAACGCGCACAGCAGCGTGACGTGAAAGCCCATCTCGAGCGAACGCCAGGTCAGCGCCTGCAGATAGTCCTTGGTGAAGAAGGCTTCGTAATGTTTGAGCGTGAACTCGCTCGCGTGTTTGCCGAACGGGCCCTTCTTCTGAAAGCTGAAGTAGAGCATGGCCGAGAGCGGCAGAAAGATCGTGATCGTCAGCCACAGATAGGCCGGACCGGTCAGCCCAAAAATCGCCCATCGCCGCCGTGTCTCAACGCGCATGTTTAAGTTCTTCTCCCAAACGAGGCGGGCCTCCCCCTCCGTCGGGGAGGGAGAGGCCCGGGCTCATACAACAGGCATTTACTCGGCGTAATACGCCTTGGTCTCTTCCCATATCTCCAGGAACAACTCGCGCTTCTCGTCGGAAAGCGGAGCCATGAACTGGAGGTTGGCCGTGGCCGCGGGATTGCCCAGAACCTGACGGTTGAAGGCCGAGGCAGGCAGCGCATTCATGACCGCTGCATTGGCCGAAGCAGGCGCGCCGACTTCCGTGTCCCAGCGCATGTAGTGATAGGCGCTGACCATGAAGTCGATGAACTGAGCGGCCCCTTCGGGGTTGGGCGCATCAGCTGCGATCGAAAGGCCATCAAGCCAGGCGATGGCACCTTCGGCCGGAATCAGGAAACCGACCGGCATGCCGAAAGTCTTGGCACTGCGCGACGCCGAGCCCGACCAGTAGCTCGCAACATCAAACGTATCGGCGGCAAATTCCTTGTTCCACTCGTCTTCCGAAGCCCAATAGGTCCGGAGCTGCGGCTTCAAAGCACGCAGCTTCTCGCGGATGGCATCGAGATCCTGCGGGTCGTTCATGTTCTGACCGGTGGCCAGAGCGGCAATGTAGATGTTCTCGACCGAGTCATCGCGCAGCGCGACCCTGCCGGCATAGGCCGGGTCCCAGAGAATATTGATCGTGCCGGTGGGTTCGACCTCGGTGTAGTCGTAGGCAATCGAGGTCAGACCCCACGTCCATGCGACGCCGTAGAGGTTGCCGGCCAGTTTGAATTCGCCGGCATCGCGCAGGCCGGGCGCCAGATCGACAAAATTCGAGATCGTCGAAGGGTCGATCGCCTGGATCAGACCCTCATCGGCAGCCTGCTGCGTGAACGCACTGTTGATCAGCACGACATCATAAGCGCCGGGGCTGGTACGCAGCTTGGTGAGCATCTCCTGCTCTGAATTGAAATAGTCGTGGACGACAGTGATGCTGGTCTGGGCCTCGAAAAACTCCGTGGCCCAGGCTTCGTCCGTGCCGTAACCCTGCCAGTTCAGAACCCTGATCTCTTCTGCTGCGGCCTGCCCGGCCACCAGTGCGGTGACCAATGCGGCCGTCGCCAAAAACCCTGCTTTACGCATGATCCATTCTCCCAAATTCGTGTTTTTCCAGACGCTGCGGCAATTGCCCCATCCGGTTGCAAAATGCTCGCACGCACCCCCAATCGAGTCAACGCAACAAGGGCTCACGGCAGGGCCGGAGGATGCGCTAAGCTGCACTGAAACAAAGCGAACAAGTGGAGCGTTCCATGACGAACTGGATGGCGGAAATGAGCTGGTCGGCGCTGGAGGAGCGTGTTGCCGCGGGAGCCGTAGTGCTGCTGCCGGTCGGTGCCAACGAAAGCCATGGGCCACACCTGCCGCTGGGGACAGACCGCATCTGTGCCTGCGGCTTCTCTGAAGAGATCGCTAATCGTATCGATGCGGTGATCGCACCCGAGATCCCCTGGGGTTTCCGTTCCCAGATCAAGACCGGCGGCGGCAGCCACTGGGCAGGCAACATCGGGCTTGATGCCGAAGTTCTGGTTGGTCTGGTGCGTTCCACCATCCGTGAACTCGCGATCAAGGGCATGACCAGGATTGCCATCGTGAATGGGCACTACGAAAACGTCTGGTTCATCACCGAGGGTTGTGAACTGGCCGTGCGCGATCTCGACGCACAGCCCGGCGGCGATCTCGTCATCCAGACCGCGTCCTGGTGGGACATGGTAGGGGACGACGACCTCAGCGCCATCTTCCCTGCGCCACCCGCGAGCATCGAATACGAACACGGCGCTCTGCTCGAAACCTCGATCATGATGGCGATGCGCCCCGAGCTCGTCGCCACCGACAAGTTTCCCCAGCACGCCTTCAAGGTGTTTCCGCCCTGGGACGTCTTTCCCCAGGATCCGGCACGGGCGAACGAGACCGGATCACTCGCAACCTCCAACGGTGCCAACGCCGAAGCCGGCGCCGAACTGATCCGCCTGATCGCCGACCGCATGGCCGACGGTATCCGCACGGAGCTTAAGGCAGGTGCCGCCCATGGCGCTTGAGGGCCAGCGTGTCGTCGTGACCGGTGCCGCCCAGGGTATCGGCGAATGTACGGCCCGGACGCTTGCGGCGAAGGGCTGCCGGCTCTACCTCACCGACATCCAGGCCGAAAAGGTCGCCGGTGTCGCTAACGAGCTTGGCGCCAGACACGGCCCGGTCGATATCGGCGATCCGCCCAGTGCCCAAACCATGATCAACCATGCCATCAGCCAACTTGGGCATATCGACAGCCTGGTCAACATCGCCGGGATCGACGGCCCCGATGACGACGCCCTGGAAGAAACCGAAGAACACTGGCGCGAAATCATCGATGTCGACCTCTCTGGCCCCTGGTGGATCACTCGCGCGGCCCTGCCCCACATGATCGAGCGCGGCGGCGGGCGTGTCGTGATCACCAGTTCGGTCACCGGCGTCATGGGTTTTGCAGAGTTTTCACCGAGCTATCACGCCGCCAAGGCAGGTCTGGTCGGCCTCACCCTGGGGCTCTCGGCCCGTTTCGAGACCGACGGCATCCTGATCAACGCGATCACGCCAGGTTATATCGGCACGACCGGCAACCCCATGCCGCAATCAGAGATCGACGCCTACAACGCAGTAAATCCGCTGGGCATGGGCGGCGCCCAACCGGTCGCCGACGCCGTTTGCTACCTGCTCGACGACAGCGGGCGCTGGATCAGCGGCACCGTCATGAACGTGACCGGCGGGCTGCTGCGGGGTTAACTGGATCATCCCCTCTCGCCAGCGAGGGAGAGAGACGCGAAGACTAGGTTCAGCCCACGTCTGGACCTAGTCGTAGCTGGGTGAGGGGCAGGAATATTGGGTCCCAACAGGACTCTTTGATGCGCCCTGACGCGCGCAACCCCTCACCCTGGCTCTCTCCCTCAAGGGGAGAGGGAAAACTCAACAACGATCAATCCGCTACATCACATGCACCAGCCGCAGGGCGTCGTAGATCGAGGCGTGGATGTTGCGGCTTTCGACGGCATCGCCCAGGCGGAAGAGCTGGAAGGCGCCATCCGGGTTGGTGCCGATTTCCTGGGGGCGGTTTTCGATCAGCGCGTTGTAATCGACCTCGCCGCGATTGACGGACTCCTCCTTCAGTTCGAAATAGAGAGCGTCCAGCGGCAGGGTGGCGTGTTCGACCACGACCTGGTCGACCAGGCGTGTGTCAAAGGCGGTTTCGGTGAAATCGCTGAAGAGCGTCACCTTCAGCTTGTTGCCTTCGCGCACGATGCCGCTCACCCGGCTGAGGATCGTGATCTTCACGCCGTGGTTCTGGAAGAACTCGGCATAGGGTGCATGGGTCAGGGCGCCAAGCTCGGGCGCAAAAGTGCGTTCGGGCGAAACAATCTCCACCTTCGATCCCTTGTCGGCGGCGAGATACGCCGCCTGCATGCCGGGTTGATGGCCGTTGTCGTCGAACACCAGGACATCCTCGGCCGGCGCGATATCGCCTGAAAGGATATCCCAGGAACTCACCGCCAGATCCGCACCCTCCTCCACGATATCCTTGTTGGGCAGGCCACCGGTGCAGACCAGCACGACATCGGGATCAAGCGCCCTGACGCCATCGGCATCCGCAAACGTGTTGAAACGGATGTCGATCCCCAGCTTCTCCAGGCGGGCCACGCGCCAGTCGACAATCCCGATGATATCCCTGCGGTTGGGCGTGCGCGCGGCCAGCCTGATTTGCCCTCCTGCCTGATTGGAAGCCTCCAGCAGGGTCACCCTGTGGCCGCGTTCACCTGCAACCCGTGCGGCTTCAAGGCCTGTGGGCCCGGCGCCGATGATCACGATGTGACGCTCGCTGCCCGGTGACGCCGCCACGATCTGGGGCATCGTCGCCTCGCGCCCGGTTGACGGATTGTGGACACACAGGGCGCCCGTACCGGCATAGACACTCTCCAGGCAGTAGGTCGCGCCGACGCAGGGGCGAATCTCCTCCTCCCTGCCTTCGCTGATCTTCTGCACGATATGGGGATCGGCGATGTGGGCGCGGGTCATCCCGACCATGTCGAGCTTGCCTTCGGCGATGGCGTGCCTTGCAGTCGCAACGTCAGAGATCTTGTTGGCGTGAAAGATCGGGATTTCGGTCTCGGCCTTTACTTCGCCGGCGAAATCGAGATGGGGCGACGACGCCATACCCGCGACCGGAATGATCTCGGTCAGCGCACGATCGTGGTCGATATGGCCCTTGATGACATTGAGGAAGTCGATCTTGCCGGTGGCGATGAACTGTTTGGCGATCTCGACGCCTTCGTGGCGGTCGTAGCCCTTCTGCCAGTCCTCGTCGCAGGACATCCGGATACCAACGATGAAGTCCGGCCCGACATGCTTGCGCACGCTGTCGAGCACACGCATCGCGAACCGCAGGCGGTTGTCGAGGCTGCCGCCCCAGTTATCGGTGCGTTTGTTGGTCGCGGGCGACCAGAACTGGTCCATCAGATGGCCATAGGCTTCAAACTCGATGCCATCCATGCCCGCCTCTTTCATGCGCGCGGCGGCGACACCGTAATCCTCAACAACCCGTTCGATATCCCAGTCTTCCATCTCCTTGGGAAAGGCACGATGGGCTGGTTCACGCACCATCGAAGGCGCCAGCACGGGGAGCCAGTCTTCCTTGTTCCAGGTCGTCCTCCGGCCCAGATGGGTGAGTTGTATCATCACCGCTGTGCCATGTTCATGGCAGCGGTCAGTAAGATGCTTGAGGCCGGGGATCACTTCGTCTTTCCAGGCCTGCATGTTCATGAAGGCCTGGGCCGAATCTCTGGCAACAACGGTGGAGCCCGCGATCGTGGTCATCGCGATGCCGCCCCTAGCCTTCTCCTCGTGGTAGCGGATGTAGCGATCGCCGGCGAGACCGTCTTCGGTGTAACCAGGCTCATGTGCGGTCGACATGATACGGTTTTTCAGCGTCAGGTTCTTGAGCTGATAGGGCTGCATCAGCGGGTCGCGCGACGGGTCGTACATCATCACAGGCCTTTGTTGTCTCGTCTTTGCAGGCTCGCGCGAGAGGGCACGGAAAGCAAGGTTCGGCCTTGCTTGTGTTGCACCTGAAGCTGCGCTCTAGTTGCTCCTTCCCAAACTCGCCGCTTTTCCAAAACAGCGAGGTCCGCCATGGCTGTGAATGCCCCCAACTCTCCTAAGGCACGCGACATCGCCTATCACGTGCACCCTTTCACCAATCCCCGTCGCCACGAGGAGGAAGGTCCGATCATTATCGAGCGTGGTGAAGGCATCTACATCTACGACGATGCCGGAAACCGCTATCTCGAGAGCATGGCCGGTTTGTGCTGTGTCGGGCTGGGCTGGGGCGAGGAACGGCTGGCCGATGTCGCCGCCGCCCAGATGAAAAAGCTCTCCTATATCCAGAACTTCGCGCATCGCTCGCACTCCCCGGCGACCGACCTTTCCGAAAAGCTGATCGGGATTGCTCCCGCGCCCCTGGCCAAGGTGTTTTTTGCCAACTCCGGCTCGGAAGCCAACGACACGGCGGTCAAGCTGATCTGGTATCGCAACACCGCGCTGGGCAGGCCGGAAAAACGCAAGATCATCAGCCAGTTGAAGGGTTACCACGGCACCACCGTGGTCAGCGCGAGCATGACCGGCCTGCCTTATGTCCACGCTGGGTTCGGCCTCCCACTACCGGGGTTCCTTCATGTCGAAACCCCGCATTTCTACCATGGCGGCCGGCAGGGCGAATCAGAAGAGGACTACGCAAGCCGGCTGGCGGCCCAGCTCGATGCTCTGATCGTCGCGGAGGGGCCTGAGACGGTGGCGGCCTTTGTTGCCGAACCGGTGATCGCCTCAGGCGGTATGATCGTGCCACCGGCGGGCTACTTCCAGAAGGTCCAGGTCGTCCTGAGAAAACACGACGTGCTGATGGTCGCAGACGAGGTGATCTGCAGTTTCGGGCGCACCGGCCACATGTTCGGCTGCGAGACTCTCGGTATCGTGCCCGACCTGATGGTGGTCGCCAAACAGCTTTCATCCGCCTATATCCCGATTTCCGGGGTGCTGATGTCCGACGCTTTCTACGAAGGCCTGAAGGAAGGCGGCGACCAGTTTGGCATCGTCGGCACCGGCTTCACCTATTCGGCGCATCCTGTTGCGGCAGCCGTCGCGCTGGAGACCCTGGCGATCTACGAAGAGCGTGATCTCGTGAGTCATGCCGCGACGGTCGGGGCCTATATGAGAGAACAATTCTCGAAGCTACTTGACCATCCCCTGGTCGGCGAGGTGCGTGGGGTCGGCTTGATGGCCGGCATAGAACTTGTAAAAGACAAGGAGAGCCACGCCAACTTCGCACCCGCCTCGAAGGTTGGTGCCAAGTTCTCCGAGATCGCGATTTCCCACGGGTTGTTGATCCGGCCCCTGGCCGACGACACGTTGGCCCTGTCGCCGCCGTTGATCATCACGCAAGCCGAAATCGACGAACTGCTCTCGTTGGTAAGTGCCACGATTGTCGACTTCACGGCCTGGATCGGAGCCGAACAACCAGACTGAACGGCCGGTCTGTGACGGCTGACCGCTGCGTGTTAGGAGTGTCATCTCGTGTGACCTGGGGAACGCCATGGCCGAGACCGCGACAGTTCAGATTCTGCCGTCCGACGACAAGACCAACGGCTGGAGCCGGGTGCTCGATCCGCGCACCGCGACGCCGGCTCTGGTCGGCGATGTCCGAGCCGACTGGGTCGTGCTGGGCGCCGGTTGGGCAGGCATGGCCGCAGCACGACGCCTGGCTGAAAACCGACCCGATGACAGCATCATTCTGGCCGATGCCGGCGAGATCGGCGAGAACGCTTCGGGCCGCAACAGCGGCTTTGCCATCGACCTGCCGCACAATGTCGGAAGTTCGCTCGACGAGCTCGACGGCAGCCATCGCTTCATGGCCTTGGCCCGCGCCGCCGTCAATTACCTCGAAACCTCGGTCAACGAGTTTGATATCGCCTGCGACTGGAGCAAACGCGGCAAGTATCACGCGTCGCACTCGGCGCGTGGCAAGGGAGAAGTCCTGGAGCCTTTCGCCAGGGAGCTTGAGTCGCTGGGCGAACCGTTCCGCTGGCTCGACGCCCGCGAACTCCAGAGTGAGATCGGCACGCCCTATTATCACGCAGCGGTCTACACGCCCGGCTGCATCCTGATGAACCCGGCTGCCCTGTGCCGCGGCCTGGCCGACAACATGCCGGCCAATGTGACGCTCTATGAGAACACGCCGGTTGCCGGGCTGGAGCAGGAAAACGGCATCCGCCTGACCACACCCAACGGCAGCATCTTTGCACCGCGCATGATCCTGACGACCAACGGCTTTGCCGAACAGTTCAGCTTTTTTGCCAACCAGCTCATTCCGATCGCGGCCCATGCCAGCCTGACCCGATGCCTGACATCTGACGAACGCGCTGCACTGGGTGGCGAGGATGACTGGGGTCTGACACCGGCCAACGCCATCGCGGGTGTGACCATGCGCTTCACCAGGGATCACCGCATCCTGATCCGGCAGGGTTTCCAGTACAAACCGGATTTTCGTGTCTCGGACGCAGAACGCGCGACCGCACGACAGAATCATGTGGCCTGCTTCCGCGAGCGCTTCCCGATGCTGCCCGATGTCACGATGGAGCACACCTGGACCGGCATTGTCTGCCTGTCACGCAACAGCGCACCGGGTTTCGGCAAGATCGCCCCGAATGTCTGGACCTCGGTCTGCCAGAACGCTGTCGGCGTCACCAAGGGAACCTTCGGCGGCATTCTGGCAGCCGACCTTGCCTGCGAACGCGACAACGAACTGATCGGTTTCATGGAGTCCCTGGGCGAACCCGATGTCCTGCCGCACAAGATGCTGATGAAAATCGGCGTGCCAGCGAAGATCGCATGGGATATCTGGTCGAACCGCCACGAGAAATAGCCGCTCTTGGTCAACAAGAGTCAAAATCTGGACAAGGACGAACGCCCATGGCTCGCCAATACGATTGCGACAAATGCCCTGCCTATTGCTGTTCCTACGCGCGCATCATCATGACAGCCGAGGACATTGATCGCCTTGCCGAACACCACGGCATTTCGGCCAGTGGCGCACGCAAGTTGTTCACCAAAAAGGGCGAAGACAAGGGCGAGCGCATCCTGCGCCATCAGCTCGACGAACATTTCACGACGATCTGCCAGTTCATCGACCCCAAGACGCGCGGCTGCACGATCTATGAGGCACGCCCGGCAATCTGCCGCGAGTTTCCCGGCGAAGGCCGCTGCGGCTATTACGATTTCCTGACCTTTGAACGCAACGCCCAGGAAGATCCTGACTGGGTCGCAACGACCGGCTGATCTGTGAAACAGTTACTGCAGGCTGTTGATCAGAAGATCGGCCTGGCCGTATTCCGGGCTGCCCGCGGGGAAGAGGTCACGCAACAGGGTCCAGCGTTCACGTGCCAGGCCACGATCACCGGCCTGTGCGGCAGCCAGGCCTGTGATGTAAAGTCCCTGCTCGTTCTGCGGCAGAACCAGCAGCACCCGCTCCATGTCGGCCAGCGATTGATCCGGCACCATGCCGGCCTCCATGGCGAAGCCGGCAACAGAATTGGCAAATCCGTCCAGCAGCCCGAGATCATCAGGCGCCAGGGTCAACGCATGG
>JABIUG010000208.1 GCA_018700655.1 Rhodospirillaceae bacterium
ATATCCTGATCAACGCAGCCGGCAATTCCGGGCGCTCGACCATCGTGGACCATCCAGACAGTCTCTGGAATGCCATGCTGGAGGTGAATCTGACCGGCTCGTACCGCATGACCCGGACCTGCCTGCCCGGCATGATCGAGCGCGGCTGGGGCCGGGTTGTGATGTTCTCCTCGACCGCGGGCCTGGTCGGCGCGGAACTCCATGGCGCCTATTGCGCAGCCAAACACGGCCTGCTCGGCCTGATGAAATGCGTCGCGCTGGAAGGCGCAGCCCATGGCGTGACCTGCAACGCGATCTGTCCGGGATGGGTTGCCTCCGAACAGAACGTGCTGGGCGTTTCCCAGGAGGCAGAGATGCTGGGTCTGGATGTCAGCGTCGAGGAATACCGCGCGATGATGGCCGAGAAGTGGATCCCCCAGAAACGTTTCCTCACGCCCGATGAACCCGGTGCCTATGTCGCCTTCCTGTGCAGCGAAGGCGCCCGTGGCGTCACCGGCGAAGCCCTGAAGGTGACCGGCGGATCGATGTGGTGAAGCCAACCCGGCCAATAAGTCCGGGTTCACGGGTCAATTGGACCTGTTGACCGCCGCTGTGACAGGCCCATCATGAGACCACCCCAGCACGCGACTGCGCGTCGTCGCCCCTGTGGCGGAAGCCCGAGCGCGTGGAACGCGCGCCCGGCGACTGAGGGCCAGAAAAAAGGAAACACACCATGTCGACACGCGAGATCATCAAGACGACCTGCCCGCGCGACTGTTACGACGGTTGCGGCATCGCGGTGGTCAAACGCGACGGCAAGATCACCAAGGTCCTGGGCGATCCCGACCATCCGGTCGCGCGCGGCGCGCTCTGCGGCAAATGTGCGATTGCTTACAACGGTGTCTGGCTCGATCCCGAGGCCCGTCTGCTGCACCCCATGCGCCGCACGGGCCCGAAGGGTTCGGGCCAGTTCGAGCAGATCAGCTGGGACGAAGCGATCGGGACCATCGCCGCCAAGCTCAAGGAAATCAGCGCCGCTGATGGTGCCCAGGCCATCCTTCACACCCATTACACCGGCACCTGTTCGACCATCGCCAACAACTTCCCCGAGCGGTTTTTTTCCGTGTTGGGCGCGACCGAAGCGCTGCCGGATTCGATCTGCAACAACGCCGGCCACGCCGCCTGGGGTTATGTTTTCGGCACCAGTGCCGAAGGCTTCGACCCGCGCCAGGCCAAAGACAGCGCCTGTATCGTGGTCTGGGGCGCCAACCCCAGCGCCAGTGCGCCTCATGTCCACAAGCACTGGCTGAAGGAAAGCCCCGCCAAGATCGTCGTGATCGACCCCGTGCGCCACGACAGCGCCGTCGAGGCCGATCTCCACCTGCAGCTTTTCCCCGGCAGCGATGCAGCACTTGCCTTCGGCCTGATGCACATCGCCCGGCGCGACGGACTGCTCGACCACGACTACATCGCAGCCCACGTCCTGGGTTACGACGCGGTCGAAGCCGATATCGAAGCCGCCACGCCGGAATGGACTGCCGAAAAGACCGGCCTTGCCATCGCCGACATTGAAGAAGCCGCAAGGCTCTATGCCACGGGGCCCTCTCTGCTCTGGCTGGGCCAGGGCCTGCAGCGCCAGCACCGCGGCGGCAACATCTTCCGCGCCTGCGCCATGCTGCCCGCCTTCACCGGCAACATCGGCAAACCTGGCGCCGGGTTCTACTACCTCAACGGCAGTGCCGGCATCATCGCGCGCAAGGGCGTCGCACCGGAGTATCACGCGCCCGACGGCGGCGACGCCGCACCCGAGATCAGCCAGATGGATGTGCCTGCCGCACTCAATGATCCCGACCGCTTCAAGGCCTACATGGTCTGGAACTGCAATCCCGTCGCCTCGAACCCCGACCAGGCCAAGATGATCTCCGGCCTGGCGCGCGACGATCTTTTCACCGTTGTGATCGACCCCTTCCCCACAGACACGGCTTCCTATGCCGATATCGTGCTGCCCGCCGCCAGCTTCCTGGAGTTCGACGATCTCTCGGGCTCCTACTTCCACCTCACCGTGGGCGCACAGGTCAAGGCGGCCGAACCGATGGGCGATAGCCTGCCCAACCAGGAAATCTTCCGTCGTCTGGCCACCGCCATGGGCTTCGAGCAACCGTTCCTGCACCGCACCGATCAGGAAATGATCGACAAGGCCCTCAAATCAATGGATTGCGGCGTTGGCTGGGAAGAACTCAAGGAAAAGGGCTGGGTCTGGGGCACCGCCGAACCCCTTAACCTCTGGGCCGACGGCACCTTTCCCACACCATCAGGAAAGATCGAGATCGCCAGTGAAGCAGCCCGAGCAGACGGCCATCCGCTCGCGCCCCTGCCGACGGTCGATGACCATCCCAGCGAGGGCCACCTCCGTCTGCTCAGCCCCGCAGGCAAATGGCTGATGAACTCAAGCTACGGCAACGACCCGCGCCTCCAGGAGTTGC
>JABIUG010000209.1 GCA_018700655.1 Rhodospirillaceae bacterium
ACCAGATGAACCAGCGCCTGGCAGAGTTCGTCGACATTATGCGGCGGAATGCTGGTGGCCATGCCGACGGCAATACCGGTAGCGCCATTGGCCAGCAGATTCGGGAACCGTGCCGGCAACACCACCGGTTCTTCTTCGGAGCCGTCATAGGTATCGCGGAAATCGACCGCGTCGTCGTCGAGCCCCTCAAGCAGGGCGATCGCGACTTCGGTCATGCGCGCTTCGGTGTAACGCATGGCAGCGGCGTTATCGCCGTCGATGTTGCCGAAGTTTCCCTGGCCATCGACCAGCGGATAACGTGCCGCAAATTCCTGCGCGAGGCGCACCAGAGCGTCATAGATCGACTGGTCACCATGGGGGTGATACTTGCCGATCACGTCACCCACGACACGGGCCGATTTCTTGAAACCTTCGCGCGGGTCCAGGCGCAATTGCCGCATGGCGTAGAGCAGCCTGCGGTGCACCGGCTTCAGTCCGTCGCGTACATCGGGCAGCGAACGCGAAGTGATGGTCGACATCGCATAGGCCAGATAACGCTCGGTCAGCGCATCGGCGAGTGCGACAGGTTCAATATCGGGGTTTTCAACAACATCAGCCATGTGGTGCTTATAACACCACATCTTGTGGATTATCGAGCCAGACGCGCTACAAATCGCTCTCTGGCGGGGGGCGGACCGTTCTTTTCCCCATCAAAAAGGTGACGCTCAAGGAAATGACCGGTCAGACGCAGACCGAGCGCCACATCATCCCTGGATTCGACGTCCCGGCCGATCAGAAAGCCCGGCAAAACGAGCAGCCGTTCCCGGTAGGGTTCGCCTGCTGAGGCCGAAACCGCACGGCCCGTGCGCGGCGAGACATAGACCAGATCGTCGTTGCTGCCGGTCACGGCACAGGATTTGAGATCGAGCCCGAAACCGAGAACCTCAAGCACGCCCAGTTCCCAACGGACATAGACCGCGTCCCAATGGGGACTGTCGCCGCCAAGCGCCTCAAGCAAGGCCATGAAACCGTCATAGAGCGCGGCATAGGGATGGCGCTCGGGCAGCGCCTGCTCGGCGACGGCACAGGCGCTCGCCAGACATGCCAGACGGTTGGCGTCGTCCAGAAACGTCGCCGGCACGGCATGTTCAAGTTCGACCGTGTAACTACCCAGATGCTCCGCCAGGCGACCGCGCCAGGTTGCGGCAACCAGGTTGCCGGGCTGCAGCGTACCCTTGAGCTTGCGCCCCGAACCGCCACGCACCAGACCGGCGTGTCGGCCATGATCGCGCGTCAGAAGATTAACGATCGCAGCACTTTCGCCGTGACGCCGGGCCGAAAGGACAATCCCACGATCACGCCAATCCATGTCGCCTCACCGATTCAGAGCAAATCGTTACTTCGGAAACTCCAGGCCCATCTCGCGATAACGGGCCGGGTCGTTGAGCCAGTTCGTGCGAACCTTCACATGCAGGAACAGGTGGACCTTCATTTCCAGAATGTCCTCGAGCTCCTTGCGTGCCGCGATTCCGACATCCTTGATCGTGCGCCCGCCCTTGCCCAGCAGGATCGGCTTGTGACCGTCGCGCGCGACATAGATCACCTGATCGATCCGGACCGCCTTCTCTTCGGGGATCTCGGTCCACATCTCGGTTTCGACCGAAAGTTCATAGGGCAGTTCCTGGTGAACCCGCAGGAACAGCTTTTCGCGTGTGATCTCTGAAGCCATCTGGCGCAACGGCAGGTCGGAGACCTGATCGTCCGGGAACATCCAGGGCCCATCGGAAATCCGCGAACGCAGGGTCGCAACGAGACCATCGACACCCTCGCCCTTGAGCGCGGAGATATAGAAGATCTCGTCGGCGACGCCTGATGCGTCGATCGCTGCGCCGAGCGGAAACAGGTCGTTCTTGGCGACCATGTCGATCTTGTTGATGGCGACTAGGGTCTTGCGATTCCGGGCCTTCAGGCGCTCCAGGATCGAGACCAGTTCCTTGTTCATGCCCTTGGCGGCATCAACCATCAGCAGGGTCATGTCGGCGTCATCGGCGCCCGACCAGGCGGCATCGACAAGCGCGCGTTCCAGTCGTTTCTTGGGCTTGAAGATACCGGGCGTATCGACAAAGACGAGCTGGTCGCCTTCGATATTGCGGATCCCCATGACACGGCCGCGCGTGGTCTGCACCTTGTGCGTCACGATCGAGACCTTGGCACCGACAATGGCGTTGACCAGGGTCGACTTGCCGGCATTGGGCGGCCCGAACACCGCGACGAAACCGCAACGCATGGTGGGGTCTTCGGTCATGTTTTCATCTCGTGTGTAGCGGTCGCTTCCAGCAACGATCTGGCAGCTTCCTGTTCAGCAACCCGGCGCGAACGCCCCTGGGCTTCGATGCGTCCCAGCCCCTCGACAACGGCGCAAACCGTAATGGTCGGAGCGTGGGCAGGCCCCGTCTGTTCAGTCATTTCATAGGACGGGAGCGGCAAACCGCGCGCGAGAGCCCATTCCTGCAGGGTCGTCTTGGCATCACGCGGCGGCTTAGCATGGGCCAGCATACGCGCACTCCAGTTGCGTTCGACAAATCCGAACGCCGCCGCCTCACCGCCATCGAGATAAAGTGCAGCAAGCAGGGCTTCCATGACGTCGGCCAGCACGGAAGCACTGGTGCGCGTGCCACCCTGTTCCTCGCCCGGTGACATGACGATCAAGGCGTCGATCCCAAGCTCGATTGCAATCGCGGCAAGTGTTTCCTTGCGCACCAGTTCGACATGACGCATCGAAAGGTTGCCTTCGGCCTCGTCGTCAAAATGACGAAACACCGCTGCGGCAACAGCCATCC
>JABIUG010000210.1 GCA_018700655.1 Rhodospirillaceae bacterium
CGGAGTACGGCTGGAAGGGCATCACCGACGGTCCTCTGTTTGGTTTCACGCGTAATCCCTGGAACCTCGCACACAGCCCTGGTGGTAGTTCCGGCGGTGCTGCTGCATCGCTCGCGGCCGGCATTGGCCACCTAGCCCTGGGCAACGATGGCGGCGGCTCGGTGCGCATTCCCTGCAGTTACTCGGGGCTCTATGGCCTGAAGCCGACCTTCGGGCGGGTCCCCAATCACCCCCGCGAGGGCCTGTTTTGCATGACTTCGACCGAGGGCCCGATGACCCGTTCGGTGGCTGATGCCGCGCTTATGCTCAACACGTTGGCTCTGCCAGATGCCCAGGACTGGTACGCGCTGCCCCATGATGACCGTGATTGGCGCGATACGATGGGTGGCGGTGTCGCCGATCTGAAGATCGCCTATGCGCCGGGGCTGGGCGGTGCCGTGGTCGATGACGAAGTGCGCGCGCTGACCGATACCGCCGCACAGGTCTTTGCCGAGTTGGGTGCGGTGGTTGATGATCCCGGCCCGATTTTCGAGCCGCTCGAAGGGCCGATGACGCCACATTGGCTGGCCGGGTTCGCCGCGATCCTGCGGTCCATTCCCACGGATAAACACGACCTGCTGGATCCGCGTTTCCGCGCTGTCGCCAGCCGTGGCCTCTCCGTCACGACCGAAGAACTGCTCGCTTCGATCGTGCACCGCGACCGGCTTGGCACAAGGCTGAACCAGTTCCACCAGGAGTGGGATCTGTTGCTGATGCCGACCCTGCCGACGGCTGCGCCGCTGGTTGATACGCCCTATCACAGCCAGGGTCTGCATCGCTGGGACCACGCCACGCCGTTCACCGTGCCGTTTAACCTGACCGGCCAGCCCGGCGCCTCGATCCCGTGTGGCCTGACCCGGGGTGGATTGCCAGTCGGCCTACAGATCGTCGCGGCCAAGTACCGCGAAGACCTCATCCTGCGCGCCAGCCAGGCCTATGAGGACGCCATGCCGCCGTCCTGGCCTAACGACCGTGTCGAGGCCGCACTTGGCGAAACGGTGCCGCCCGCGGCGGAACGATATGGTGAACCGGTGGCTGAATAAACAAATCATCATCCCCTGATGATGTTCTTCTCCGGGCCGATCGGGAATCCAGTGATGTTGCGGGCGCCGTCTTCGGTCACCACCAGGATGTCGTGCTCGCGGTAGCCACCTGCGCCGGGGCGGCCGTCTTCGATGGTGATCATCGGTTCGATCGAGATGACCATGTTGGGTTCGAGTACGGTCTCGATATCCTCGCGCAGCTCCAGGCCGGCCTCGCGGCCATAATAGTGGGAGAGAATTCCAAAGCTGTGGCCATAGCCGAAGGTGCGTTTGTCGAGCACCTGATAGCTGGCGTAGATGTCGTTGAGTTCGTGGGCGATGTCGCAGCAGCGCGCACCGGGTTTGATCAGGCTGAGGCCGTGGCGGTAGACCTCGCAGTTGATTTCCCAATAGCGCATGTGCTCGTCGCTGGCATGGTCGCAGAACATCGTGCGTTCCAGTGCGACGTAATAACCCGCGACCATGGGGAAGCAGTTGAGCGAGAGAATATCGCCTGACTGCATCTTGCGGCTGGTGACCGGGTTGTGGGCCCCGTCGGTGTTGAGCCCGGACTGAAACCAGACCCAGGTATCGCGCAACTCGCTGTCTGGATGACGCTGGGCGATCTCGCGCACCATCGCGTCGGTTCCCGCGATCGCGACTTCGTGCTCGGGCACTCCGGGGCCGACCGTGTCGGCGCAGGCCTGGCCGCCGATATCGGCAATCGCGGTGGCGCTTTCGATCAGCACGATTTCTTCGTCGGACTTCACCATGCGCATCGCCATGGCAGCGGGTGCGATGTTGCCGAACTCTGCATCGGGCAGGGCAGAGCGCATTTTTTCGAGGTTCTCGACATTGATGTGGTCGAATTCGACGCCGATGCGTTTTGCGTCGCCGACCAGTTGGGCAACCGCACGGAAGTAGTTGTCACGGCGCCAGTCGGTATAGGTCAGGTTGTCGCCGCTGCGGCGACCAGGCTGGCCATAGTCGATGTTGGCGGCCACCGTCGTCGCGCGCTCCTGGGTGACGACCAGCGCATAGGGACGCCCGAACGAGCAATACAGGAAGTCACTGTAGTAGTGGATGTTGTGCATCGAGCTGAAGACGACAGCATCGATGTCGTTGGCCGCCATGTGACCGCGCAGCTTGGTCAGGCGCGATGTCATCTCTGCTGCCGTGAAGGTCGGGTTGGCCCGTTCGCCGTTCTCGATGACCAGCATGTCCTTGAGGTCACTCATGATCTTTCTCCAAGAGAAAGCCGCGGATCAGGGATGATCCGCGGCCTGGATTGCTCGAAATGCGGCTTGGGTCAGACGCGGATGCCGCGCAGACGCTCGGTGCGACGGCGCAGCAGTTCCATCGTTACCATCAGCGCGATGGAGGTCAGGATCAACAGGGTCGCCACGGCCATGATTGTGGGCGAGAGCAGCTCGCGAATGCCCGACCACATGCGCCGGGGCAGGGTGTGCTCTTCGGATCCGGCCAGGAAGATCGCGATGACCAGCTCGTCCCACGAGGTGATGAAGGCGAACAGGCCGCCAGACACGATGCCGGGAAGAATGATCGGCATCGTGACCTTGAAGAACGTCCGTACCGGGTCCGCGCCAAGGCTTGCACTGGCGCGCACAAGGTTGTTATCGAAGCCGGCCAGCGTTGCCGAGACGGTAATGATGACGAACGGTACGCCGATGGTGGCATGGGCAAAGACGAGCCCGGCCAGCGATCCGGTCAGACCGATGCGCGAGTAGAAATAGAACATGCCGGCAGCCGTGATCACGATCGGAACGATGATCGGCGAGATCAGAATGCCCAGAATGGCCGCCTTGCCCGGGAACTCGGCGCGATGCATGCCCAGTGCCGCGAGTGTGCCCAGAAAACTGGCGACAAGCGTGGCAAAGACGCCGACGATAATGCTGTTCTTCAGGCCCAACAGCCATTGCGGGCTGTTGAAGAACTCTGCGTACCAGCGCAACGAAAAGCCCGGCATCGGATAGGTGAAATAGGGCTCGGAGTTGAAGCTGAGCGGGATGATCACGAGGATCGGAATCACCAGGAACGCAAAGATGATACCGCAGATGATCCGGAAGGAATAATACCAGGCCCGATCAAGCGGGGTTGCATAGCTTGGAAGCGCCATCGTCAGTTCACCTTCAGGTTGTCGATGCCGACAAAGCGGTTGTAGATGAAGAACATCACCATGGTGATGCCCAGAAGGATCAGCGAAAGCGCTGCGCCCAGGCCCCAGTTGGCATTGCGGCCCATGTTCTGCACGATCCAGTAGCTGACCATCTGGTCATCAGGTCCGCCGACCAGGGCCGGCGTGATGTAATAACCAAGCGACAGGATGAAAACGAGCAGGGTACCGGCACCGACACCAGGCATGCACTGGGGCATGTAGACCTTCAGGAAGGCCTTCCAGCCCGGCGCGCCAAGCGATGCCGCAGCGCGCATGTGCCAGGGGTTGATGCTTTTCATCACGGAGAACATCGGCAGCACCATGAAGGGCAGCAGGATATGGACCATCGCGATGTAGACACCCAGCCGGTTGCGCACCAGCTCAAGTGGTTCGTTCCAAAGCCCGATCCAGATGCCCAGATCGTTCACGAGGCCTTCGTTCTGCAGCAGCACCAGCCAGGACGTCGTGCGCACCAGCAGCGAGGTCCAGAACGGCAGCAGCACCAGAATGAGAAGCAGGTTGCTCTTTGCTGTCGGCAGGGTCGCCAGAAGATAGGCGACCGGCAGGCCCATGATGAAACACAGCACGGTCACGGAGACGCTGATCTCGATCGTGCGGATCAACACCTCGACATAAACCGCCCGGCCTTCGTCGACATCGACAATATCACCCGTCTGGCCATCGCGCTTCAGGTCAATCGCCCAGAGCATGTAATAGTCGGAATAGGCTGAGGAGGCACCCTTGATCGCGCGCCAGTAAGCGGGATCATTCCAGTCGCTGTCGATATCGACGAAGCCCGCCAGAATGTCTTCTTCGGAAAGCAGCGCCAGATCGCCAGAGGCGCGGGCTGTCTTTTTCAGCATCGATTTGAAGCCGGAAATATCATAGTTCAGCCGCTTAGATACCCGACCGAATTCGCCGCGATCAGCGGTCGAAAGTTCTTCGGCGAAGATCATCATCGCCTCGTTCGACGGCAGGCCCACGCCATCCCATTGCGCGAACGCATCTGCGGTTCGGGGCAGGGCCTGGTTTAGCTCGGGATCTTCGACTGACAGGCTCATCAGCGAAATGATGGGAATGATGAAGCCGCCGACAATGAAGATCAGGAGCGGCGCAACCAAGCCGAAAGCCCAGACTTTGCGCATGCGCTCGGCGCGACGGAGTTTGATTTTGAGCGGCACGCCATCGGCGGCCATCATCACATCGGTTTCTGCCGTGGATGCCATCCCAGAGTGCCTTCTTAGGTCGTCGTTAATAAGGTGACGGGAGAACCGGTGAACCGGTCCTCCCGCCCAACTAGGCTAGATTACTGTGAACGCCAGACCTGGAAGCGCTCACCGAGCTCTTCGGTGTGGTCAGCCCACCAGACGGTGTCGGCCCAGACCGCATTGGTCAGGTTGGCCGGCGCCGTCGGCAGATCCTTCAGGATGTCAGGATTAATCAGCTCAGCAGCCTCGGTGGTCGTGGGACCATACGAGATGTACTGCGACTGACGCGCCATGACTTCCGGACGGCTGGCATACTCGATGAACTTCATGCCCAGGTCGTATTCCGGGTGACCCATGGGGATCATCCAGACATCGTAATCAATGATCTGGCCGTCCCATACGATGACGAAGTTTTTGCCTTCCTTGACGATGGCGTTGTAGATGCGGCCGTTCCACGCGGTCGTCATCGCAACTTCGCCGTCAGCCAGGAGCTGGGGAGCCATGGCGCCCGAATCCCACCAGACAACCTCGCTCTTGATCGTGTCGAGTTTGGCGAACGCCCGGTCGATGGCCTCGTCTTCGTTATCGGTCATGTAAGCATAGACATCAGCCGGAGCAACGCCGTCGGCCATCAGAGCGAACTCGAGGTTTGCCTGAGGCGAGTTGGCATAAAGGCCACGCTTGCCGGGGAACGCCTCAAGGTCAAAGAAGTCGGCAATCGTTGTCGGGACGGAGCCGCCCGAGAACCGGTCACCGTCATAGGCGTAGATGGTCGCCCAGGAGATCGTGCCAACGGCGCAATCCTGTGCGGCACCCGGCAGGAAGCGATCCATGCCGCCCATCAGGTCCCAATCGATTTCGGCGATCAGGCCTTCGTCGCACGCAGCCATCGAGGTGCCCGATTCGGCGTCGATCACGTGCCACTTGTAGTCACCGGTTTCGACCTGCACACGGATTTCAGAGAGGGTCCCGCCCCACTCGTCTTCCAGCACGGTCATGTCGATTTCCTTGGCCGCGGGCTTGTAGTAAGCCTCACGCTGACTGGCGGAATAAGCGCCACCCCAGCTTGCCGAGGTAATCGTGTCTTCTGCCTGGGCCGGCGAAGTCGCCGTCAGGCCGATCAGCGCCACACCCGAGAGGGCTGCCGCTGAAACACTCAAAAGTCCCTTCATAATGATCGTCTCCCTTGAAGGTTTGCTGTTTTTGTACGGTTGACCGCTGAAGCTTGCCGCGCCTTTGGCCTTCGCACAAGTCACAAGCCGCCGCCGCGCGGCTGCCTGCGCCATCCTGATAATCAGGCGGCGTCCAACGCCCGGCAATCCTGAGACTGCCAGCCGATCTTGATTTCCTGACCCAAGTCCAGGCGTGTCGCACCGGCTGCACGCGGGACCTTGATGACAAACTCGTCATCGCCACAGACCGAAACACGGACCCGCAGATGGTCGCCCATGTAAATCTTCTCGCGCACGGTTGCCGTATATGTGTTGTCGCAGTTGTCGTTGTCGGTTGGATTGAGAACGACAGTTTCGGGACGCAGCGACAGGGTTGTCGATTCGCCGACGCCGCCGATGTTGACCGACAAGGCCTTGACCAGGTCGCCGCTGGGAAGTTCCACCAGGCAACGGTCGCCCGAAATTTCCTTGATCTTGCCCAGCAGACGGTTGTTCTCGCCGATGAACTGCGCAACGAACGCATTCTGCGGGTGTTCGTAGAGTTCTTCGGGCCCGTCGAGCTGCTGGATGACGCCATCGTCGAACACCGCGATGCGGTTGGACATGGTCAGCGCTTCGCTCTGATCATGGGTCACGTAGACGAAGGTGAGGCCGAGATTCTCGTGAATGTGTTTCATCTCGAGCTGCATCTGCTCGCGCAGCTTCTTGTCGAGCGCGCC
>JABIUG010000024.1 GCA_018700655.1 Rhodospirillaceae bacterium
CAGCCCATTTACCGACTATGTCATCCAGAAGGGCGAAGACGACTATGCCGTGCAGTTTATCCGCGGTGTGGGTGGCACGACCTGGCATTGGGCGGCGGCAACCTAGCGTTTTCTGCCGGTCGATTTCCAACTCCATTCGACTTACGGGGTCGGGCGCGACTGGCCGATCGGTTATGACGATCTTGAACCCTATTATCAGCAGTCCGAGGAAGAGATGGGCGTCGCCGGCCCCGATCCTTCTGTCGAGGACCTGGGATCCCCGCGCTCGGGTGCCTATCCCATGCCCCCATTGCCGCTGGATTTCATGGACAAGGAATTCGCGCGCGTCCTGAATGGCAATGGCTTCCATGTCGTCACCGAACCGGTGGCGCGCAACTATGATGAGTTTGATGACCGCCCGGCCTGTTGTGGCAACAACAACTGCATGCCGATCTGCCCGATCGGGGCGCAATATTCCGGTGACGTCCATTGCAACAAGGCCGAAGACGCCGGGGCCCAGCTTATCGAGAATGCGGTCGTCAGCCGGGTCAACTGGCAGGGTGACCGTGTCACGGGGGTGACCTATCTGCGCCCCGACGGGAGCAGTGAGAATATCACCGCCAACATCGTGGTGCTGGCCGCCAACGGCATCGAAACGCCCAAGCTGATGCTGATGTCGGCCGATGAATCCCAGCCCGACGGCATCGCCAACGGATCGGGCATGGTCGGGCGCAACCTGATGGATCACCCCGGTGTCGCCGTCTCGTTCCTGTGGGACAAACCGGTTTTCCGGGGCGGGGGCCCCAGGAAATGACCTCGGTCGTCAGCCTGCGTGACGGAGCGTTCCGGTCGCATTATGCCGCCAAGAAGCTGCACCTGGGCAACATGCCCGATCTCTCGGGCTCCGCCGAACATCTGATCGGGCTTGGTCTTTCCGGGCCGGACCTTGATCGCGCGCTGCGCGAACGGGTCGCGCGCAAGGTCTCGATCAACTGTTTCCACGAGCAGTTGCCGGAGTTCGATAACCGTATCCAGCCCAGTGCGACCGAAACCGACGCGCTGGGCCTGCCGCGCCCCGAGATCACCTACAGGATCGGCTCTTATGTTCGCGATAGTGCTGAAGAGACCCACCGGACCTACGATCAGATCGCGCAGTTGCTCGGTGGCACCGAGGTCGAGCACGACTATAGTTTCGGCGGCAACAATCACATCATGGGAACCACGATGATGGGGGACGATCCCGATGATTCCGTGGTCGCTTCAGATTGCCGGACACACCAGTTCGCCAATCTGTTCATTGCTGGATCCTCGGTGTTCCCCAGTTCGGCAACCGTGAACTCCACCCTTACCATCACGGCCCTTGCCCTCAGACTGGCCGATACGCTCGCGGCGGAGCCTGTCGGCGGGTAAGCAGGGACAGGGTACAAACCAACGGGCTGGACCTGATTTTATCAGGTCCGGCCCGTGGTTTGGTTCGTCTGCTCCGAAGTCTGGCTTCTCAGCCCTTGGGTTGGGGCACAATGCGCAGATAAGGCTTGGGCGCATCCCAGCCGCCTGGGAAACGCTCCTTTGCTTCATCGTCCTTGACCGCGGGAACGATGATGACGTTGTCGCCGTTCTGCCAGTTGGCCGGAGTTGCAACCTTGTGCTTGGCCGTGAGCTGGCAGGAATCGAGCAGGCGCAGGATCTCGTCGAAGTTCCGCCCGGTCGACATCGGATAGCTGATCATGGCCTTGATCATCTTGTCGGGGCCGATGACATAGACGTTGCGCACCGTGGCGTTGGTTGCGGCGGTGCGGCCATCCGAGCTGTCGCCGGAATCGGCAGGCAGCATGTTGTAGGCCTTGGCGACCGAAAGGTCGGAATCGGCCAGCAGCGGGTAGTTCAGCGCGTTGCCGGTGACTTCCTTGATGTCTTTCGACCAGCCTTCATGATCGGCCACGCCATCGACCGAAAGGCCGATCAGCTTGGTGTTGCGTTTGTCGAAATCGGGTTTCATGCCTGCAACCGTTCCCAGTTCCGTGGTGCAGACCGGGGTGAAATCCTTGGGGTGCGAGAACAACACGCACCAGGAATCGCCGATGTAGTCATGGAACTTGATGCGCCCGGCGGTCGAGTCCTGCTCGAAGTCAGGCGCCGTGCTTCCGATGGAAATGCTCATGTTGTGTCCCCTAATGTGATTTTGGCTGCGTACTCCCACACATGATTACGACACACCTGCGATGGCTCAAGCAGGCTGTTCTCACATGTCTGAGAGCAAAGGTGGGGACCCCTCGTGACGCACGCAAACAAAAAGGGCCCGGTCATGTGACCGGGCCCTTTGATTGCAACAGCGTCGAGGCCTAGAAGAGGCCGGAGATCACACCGTCACCGTCAACATCGATCTTGTCGGCGGCGGGTACGCGGGGCAGGCCCGGCATGGTCATGATCGCACCGGTAACCACGACCAGGAATTCGGCGCCTGCCGAAAGCTTGATCTCGCGAACCGGGATATCGAACCCGGTGGGCGCTGCTTTCAGGGTCGGATCGGTCGAGAAGCTGTACTGCGTCTTGGCCATGCAGATCGGGAACTTGCCGGCTTCGGTCGCGTCCAGCTCCGCGAGCTGCTTGGAAATTGCAGGGGGAACCTGGATGTCATCGGCCCGATAGATCTCACGCGCGACGCTGCGGATTTTCTCTTCCAAGGGCATGTCGTCGGGATAAAGCGGCTTGAAGCTCGCCTTGCCGCTCTC